>NZ_JAJPRF010000008.1 GCF_021206925.1 Rhodoflexus caldus
AGGCACTATTGTAAAGGCTGTAAAGGAAGCAAAAAAGGGCTACAACAAAGTAGTTTTGTCGGCATGTGTTTGACTGTCAATTACATAAGTCTTTATTGGTTAGTCCTCTTCTGGGCACTTTTGCACAAAAAACCCGCTTAGAGATGCTTCTAAGCGGGTTTTTTTCATGGAAAAGTAGATTGATTCGTTTTCTCATTTTATGAAGAACAGCCATTGTGCAAACTGCATAATGGCTATGTCTTCACATGGTTTTTTTGGAGTAGCTACTTTTTAAACACCAGCAGCGGAGTCCGTGTGCCGAAAGCAACCGATTGGCTGATGCTTGGATTAAATAGCTTGTCAAACCACGAGCGTTCGTGGGTAAACATTACAAGTAATGAGGGCTTTTCTTCGGCTACATACTGTTGAATGCCGGCTACAATATCGTTGTCATATTCGGTATGTACAAACGTGATATGCAGTTTGTCATAGTCAAATTTTGAGGTGAGCATATGCAAGGTTTTTTCCTTGTCAAATTTGGTTACGTCCACCAATTGAGGGTACACCGGATATACGTGGAAAAGGTCTATGGTTGCATGGAACGGTTTGGCAAAGGCTACAATTTTTGCAAGTTCATCGCCAAAGTCGGTCAGGTCTGAAGCATAACCGATTTTAGTAATGCTGTCTGCCGGAGTGTCGGCCGGTACTGCCAGTACAGGGATGCTCACTTGTGCAAACAACCCTGCCGTATTGCTGCCGAAAAATACTTTTTTCAGCCCGCTTGCACCTTGTGTACCCATAATAATCATATCGGCCTGATGCTTTTCAATAACTACGTGAATCATGTTCTTGAAAGCGCCGTATTCAACAGCCAAAGAGTAGCTGTCTGTAGCAGGGGTAATGCCCGAAGCAGTATATGCCTGTGCAACCTGCTTCCGCAGCTCTTCCATATTTTCCTCTATGTCACTTTTTACCAGTTCGTGGTACAAATGAACAGGGGCTGTTTCCGGTACAATCGTATCTGTAGCTCTGAAAAATACCAAATGGCTGCCGGTTGTATTGGCAAAGCGAATGGCGTATTGCATTGCTTTCAGTGCATTGTCAGAAAAGTCGGTGGGAACGAGGATGGTTTTCATAAAATCTGTTTGTTGATTGTAAGGTTATGCAATCTGAAAGCAATATAACAGACAGATGCCTGACAAACAATGCGCTAAGTCATCTTTTGTAAAAAAATACATTTTTTAATCGCTTGTCAGGCAAACCAACAGACTGCGTGCGCCGTGTGCGCCTATCACGAGCGATTGCTCAATGTCCGCCGTGCGCGAAGGGCCTGAAATAAACACACCAAAACCTTCGCTTATTTGTGCTATTTGCTGATAGGCGGCGTGCATATTTTCTACCAGATGTTTATCGGACAGTACAATTACTAAATGTTGCGTAATAAAGGGTAGCGCACGATGTATCATCTGTGTTTCGGTAAGCCAGATAGCACCGTTTTCTGCTACGCCGAGTAAACCTTGCACAATGGCAACATCTACCGTGGCCAGTTCTGCAGGGTGGCCAATGGTGTTTGGGTCTATATTGCCCTGTATGGCAGGGTGTGCGCTGCAAATATGAACAGCCTCCGGGTAGGAGGTGCGAATAGCTTGTCGGATGGCTTCTTCGGTGGGGGTGTGTATAACCGTAGCGCCAATGCGCCCGAGTATTTCCACAAATGCCGATTGTAATTCCTTCTCGGTTGTATGGGTGGCATATAAAGGAACGGTTGGCAAGTTGGCCTCGGCCGGGGGGGGGTTGCGGCGAATGGCACTGATAATTTGTTCGCGGTTGCTTTTCATATACTCAAAGAAACAAAATCAACTCAAAAAAAACACCCCTCCGCAAAATGCAGAGAGGTGTTTGGAACATAAACCTATTAAAACAACTTAAAACCTTTATTGCCAAAACAATGCGGAGCATAGATTAGTTGCAAGGGTTCTACTTTTGCTTGATTCGGAATTCCAAATCGTGCATGTCGCTGTAAATTTTTTCAGCTTCTTTTAAAATATCACCAACTACGCGCTGTCCGTCTGCTTTAGCGCTGTTAATGGGCTCATCTTTTTTTTCTTTGAGCGTTTCCATTAGCTCTTTCAAAGCATCCAAATACTTATCTAAACGATAGCTTAATCTGTCGCGAGTGTTAATTCCTTTGTCCGGTGCGAAAAGCATACCCGCCACGATCCCTGTTGCTGCACCGGCGATAAAACCTAAGAGAGTTCTTCCTGCTTTGCTCATAATGATTGAAGTGTTGTTATTCAAATATACGAAAATTTAAAATTATTTGTTGTCTATCAGGCCGCGACCGCTTTTCTTTACTTTGCCGGCCTGTTGCAGGTCGGTAGCAATTGTGTTGAGCAGGCCATTCACGAAGAAGTAACTTTTGGGAGTACTGTACATTTTGGAGATTTCAATAAACTCATTGATGGTTACTTTCACCGGAATACTTGGGAAGTGTATCATTTCGCTGATGGCGAGGTTGAGAATCACCTTGTCCAATACGGTTATGCGGTCAATATCCCAGTTTTGGGTGCGGTCTGCTATCATTTGCTGTGCCATAGCCGACTCTTGTACGCCTTTGGCAAACAGTTCAATCAGGTATTCTTTATCGTCTTGCCAGTTTGGGGAAAGCTCTTGCAACGGTATCTGCTCGCCTGCAGGTGCTTCTGCAATGCGTTTGATGGTTTTTACCGCCATGCTTTTAATAACGGGCATATTGTCTGTCCAGCCGATGTCGTTTTCTTCAAAATAGGCTAAAACGGCATCGTTGGAAAGGATGAACTGTTTGGCAATGCTCAGTACGATATTCAGTTCATCTTCATCGGTTGTTTCGGGCAGGCTGCGATACTGTTTGTAGAAGTCTTCTTTGAGCATGAGCTTGTACCACTCGCGCACAAGTTCGTTGTCCCACACAATGTTGCGGCGCAGGGCTTCGTCTTTGAGCGCACTGTGTGCAGCCAATTTAGCAATAATGGGATTTTTGGCCAGCTTAAAGGTGTATTCGGCAACGCTCACCTGAGTAAACTTGCGGTTGAGGCTGTCCTGATGTTCTTTTTTGGCTTGTGCGCCCAGCTCTACCAGCAACAAAAGAAAACGCAGGTAGTTGTCAAATATTTTTTCGGTTTCGCGCACCAAGGAGCGGCTCAGGTTTTCGTAATCTTTTTTGAGTGCCTGATGGTAAAAGCGAATGGCTTCGGCCGCAGATTTTTCAACCTTAGCGCTTACCGGACGGTCTAACGTGAGTGTTTTATTGAGATATTGTTCTTTGAATAATTTTTGTGCCTGTTCTCTTCCTTCTGCCAGTTTAACGGGGTCTTGCACTTCCATAGAGTTTAAATCCGGCAGAAAGTCGGATGCAATTTTATCTAATGCAAGTTCATAGTCCGATTGCTGACATTGTTGAAAAGCATAGAGGCTTTGTACAGCCTTAGCACGAAGTAATCGCCGATTGAGCATAGAAAAATATTAAACCGCTTAACACTTATGAAAAGCGGCGCAAATTTACTTAAAAAATGGTGAGCCTTTCAATCCCTGCAAGATATTAGCTATTGGGAAGCCCATTTTTTGGCTTCTTGCAGCGTGTCAAATACTTTGACTTCATATTTTGCATGGTTATTATCCATCAGGAACAGTTCAAGTGAAATATTGGAGAATAAATCTGTAGAACTGATGATTGCCATTTTTTGTAATCCTGCCATATTCATTTGAGGCGTCCATTCGGAAACTAACCAATCTACAATCTCATTCCACGGGCCAACAATGCTGGAATGATCCGCTATCAGTGATGTGATGTTGTATTCACGCACTATTTCAGCTATTTTACCATATCCGGTACTCAGTTCATCCATCAACAGGAAGCCTCGCCACTTGTAATACAATTGTTTTTTCGCAGTATCAGGCTCGAAAAACATGTATACATATCCGCCCTCATTTTTCAGTTCGAGCGCAGAGCCATTTTCGGATGCATGGGGCACTAATGTCTGATCCATCGGCTATCAATAGGGATAAAAAGCAGCACAAATTACGTTATTAGCCACCCAATTAACAAAACTGTTAGCAGAAAACCTGCGCAAATTCAAATTTATTACCATCAAACAGACCTAAGTCGCTCATTTTCAGTGAGGGTATTACAAGTAATGCCATGAAGCTCAGCGTCATAAAAGGGGCTTGCAAGGGTTGTGCCTGCACGGGTGCACAAAGTTGCTTGGCAAATGTGTCTATGTCCTGATAGGCCTGTGCTACATAGTAGGCATCATCTGCCGACATTAATCCCGCTACGGGCAGAGACAGTAGTTTGGTTTCTTCATTGTTGCAAGCCGAAATGCCGCCTTGGGCTTCAATAATGGCATTAACAGCTTTGGCCAGCAGTTCATCATCCGTGCCTACGGCTACAATGTTGTGCGAGTCGTGCGCTACTGATGAGGCAATGGCTCCCTGCCGCAATCCGAACCCGCGAATGAAGCCCACGGCAGGCGGCGCATTTTTGTAACGATTTATAACCACTATTTTGAGTAAATCTTTACCGGGGTCTGCAATGGCGAAACCATTGACAATGGTGGCTTTAACAAACTCTTCTTGTGTAATAAGTTCGCCGTCCAGTGCTACAATGGCGCGCACCGTATCGGAGGCCGCACGAACTTGCAGCGAATCGGCACTAATAGGTTGTGCATGGAAATAATTTTGCTTTTCTGCCACAGGCGCTTTAATAAACGAATGCCCGTTTTCTGCTACCAGTTCGCCGTTAATCCACGTTTGCAGCACTTTAAAATGCGTCAGGTCTTCTACCAAAATGCAATCTGCCGGGTCGCCGATGCGCAATTGACCAACGTCTAACCCGTAATGATAAATCGGGTTGAGGCAGGCAACCGTTAATACTTTAAAAACATCTACGCCTAAGGCTACGGCGCGGGCTGCCAATTGGTTAATGTGCCCTTCCAGCAAACTGTCGGGGTGTTTGTCATCGGAGCAGAACATTATTTGTTGCCAATGTTCGTGGAGCAAGGGGGCAAGTGCATTGAAGTTTTTGGCAGCGCTTCCTTCGCGGATAATAATTTTCATGCCGGCAGCCAGTTTGTCGAGCGCCTCTGCGGCCGTAAAACATTCGTGGTCGGTGCTCATGCCTGCCGCTGCGTATTGTCTTGCCTGCTCACCGCGCAAACCGGGTGCGTGCCCGTCAATGGGTTTGCCCAATTCCTGCGCGATTTTAATTTTTGCCGCTACGTCTTCGTTGCCGTACAGAACGCCCGGCCAGTTCATCATCTCGGCAAGATATTTGAGCTTGTCTGTTTGGAAAAGTTCTCTGACTTGTTCGGGGCTGATGGCTGCGCCCGCTGTTTCAAAGGCGGTAGCAGGCACGCAAGAAGGTATGCCAAAGCAGAATTTAAAAGGCACACTGTTGCCGTTGCGCACCATGTAGCGAATGCCTTCTACGCCTGTTACATTGGCAATTTCGTGAGGGTCGGAAACGGTAGCAACCGTGCCGTGCAGGGTGGCCAGCCGCGCAAACTGTGCAGGCACAAGCATAGAACTTTCAATGTGGACGTGTGCATCAATAAATCCGGGCATCAGAAAATATTTGCAGGGTGCATCGGTAGGTTGAATGTCGGCAATTTTACCGTGGCTGATTTGCACTTCGGCAGGAAAAATTTGGCGCGCTGCAATATTTACTACATTTGCACGTATGCTAATAAGATGATTCATAACCCTTTTTGATATGAAAAAAGCAATTTATTTTGTGCTGTTCTGTGTACTGACTCTGGGCTTTGGTTCGTGCGTGCACGCGCCTAATACGGGTTGGACACCACGCAAGTCGAAACCTATCCGCACCGGAAAGCCGGTTGAATATACAAAAGTGAATAAACGTATCCGAATGTGGTAATGAAAAAGAGGAGTTTATTGCAAAAATTCTCAGCAGGTAAGGCGCTGTTATTTATCTGCCTGTTAGGTATGGCAAGTTGCTATCATGCACCGCGCACAGCATGGACACCCGTAAAACCCAAAAGAGCTAAACCCGATGTTTACCCACGTTAATAAAACCCGATGGATAGTTTATTTGCTGTTGCTTGCAGCGTTCTCTTCGGGCTGTGCTTCGGGCAAAGGCGGCAGAAAATTAAAAAGAGGCAAACCGATTCCCTGTCCTGTTAAGGATTGCTAATGAGGCAATCGCTTGTTAGGCAAAATCACAAGTATTTGCAAGGGAAAATATTGTTTAGTGTTGAAAATCAAAAACTTAAACCTCTTGCCGTTGCTTGCGTCTTCACAAGCGACAGGCGTCGCTGGTGCAGACACCAACGACGGCAATAAATACGTCTTGGGCTTGTAAAGCCGCTTTGAGGCATTTTTTGGTAATTTTTAAATAATCGCAAACCGTACGGATATCCACGTTAAAATACAGCGCCATATTTTCCAGCGTTGGATAAGACTTTAGGTAGTGCAAGACAAAGAAAAGCGCCTCTTTGGGATTGGTAAAAACAGGTTGTTTTTTGATGTAAGGATTGCCTGATTTGGGCTTGTAGTATTGGCTAAAAACTTCGGCTAATTTTTCAAATTGTTCAAGAGTTAAGCCCGTAGCGGCTTTGCATTTTTTATCGCTGTTGAGATTAAAAAAGATGCTTGCCATATTGTATCTCTATTTGATAAGATTGCTACACAAAATTAAGCAATTAGCTGATAATCAATACACAAAAGGTCTAATATTTTACAATACTTCATCAAAAAAGGACATCATAAATTTGTTTAGTAATTTTTTTGTGCATATATTGCCTTAGTAATTTTTTATTCACTTAAACAAATTAGAAAATGAAAAAGATTCTCTGTCTACTTATTTTATTGTCAGTTCCCTTTATCTCTGATGCTGCGCAATGTTCTTGTGAGGCTTATGCTGATGGCTGGGCTTTTCATATTACCTATCAAACTAATAGTGATAATTGCACAGATAATATCATATGGGAAAGTGGGACAGGTTATGCTCAGAATCTCAATGAGCCGGAGTCAGAAATGATTACAGCTAGTTGGGCTGATCCTAGTCTATGCTTATAGTTTTTAGTTCAACCATTTAAATCACATTATTCATGAAAACTCTCCTTAATGAAACCTTGAGCATGGCGTTACTGGCAGTAGCGTTATTCTCTTCTTGTCAGCAGAATATTCATCCTAAAGAAGATTCTATGGCTGAATTAAATTCTAAAAAGAATTTAAATTACATTAAACTTGATGAAAAAGATAGCAAACCACGCTTTGCTTTAGGTGAAGAAGCACCTATTTTACTGACGGGACGCAACAAACAAGAAGCATGGGAGGCTGCCAAAAAGATGGCGCCCTTGAACAATCGCTTGAAAGAAGACCTTACACCTGAGCAGGTCGGTCAGTTGGAAAAAGAGTATTTAGCCAATTTTGAAGCGGGTTCCGGTCAGGAACTCACTGCCCGCCTGTTCTTTGCAGTTAAAGTACTGGATCAATACTGGCTGGAACAGCCCGCAAGTGCAGAAAAAACTGAACGGGTGAACTACTATGCCAACCTGTTTTACGAAAATCAGTACGGTGATCCTATGCTGACTGTCAGAATTTTAGACTACCTGAAAGACAGAATCGCATCCGGCACATGGCATGGAATGGCGCAGGAATTTTTATTGCGTGGCAAAGCCATCACAGCTGCGCGGGAGGCTTCTGTAACCCAACAACAACACAAAAAACCTGCTACTACACCAATGGGGCAAGCATTAGACGACAAACAGCGACAGTATGTAGAAATCCGTAAACAAGAATTAGTTACACTGGAAAATATGTTGGTGCGTAACCGCTGATGCGTTTATTAAGCATTGGTATTATACAAACAAGACACCCGACGGATTTTGAAATCCATCGGGTGTCTTGCTTATGCGGCTGCACTGCACTTTCAACTGAAGCCATGTTGCGCTAATGGCAGCCTAATCACAATCCATGCAGCAGATATTCGGGCTAATCAAAATGAAAATGAATACCGACAGAGTGTACCGGGCGAACCGTTAGGAAATATGCCTGCCGTCCATTTCGCAGATCATTGCGATAGCGGTAGTCCATTAGTGCTGTTTCACCCGAAATGGATAGGCGCGGAAGTAAAAAATATTTGGCACCAATAAAAGCTGTCGCACCTAAATGAAACAAGCCGGAACCATCAAAAAAACTTGATCCAAATCTGAATACTCCCACCTCTGCACCATAGTGCAATTGAAAACGCTTCCAGTGCTGCTGCCATTCAATACCTGGCATGACAGAATACTCATACACGTTGTTGGATCGGATATTTCGTATTGTAAAACTTGAAAAATACTCAAATCTCAATCGGAAGGCATAATGCCTGACTGTATTCAAATCTTTATATTTCTGCCTGTTAAGTCGGATCAGTGTCTGGTAAGTAGGTAAGAGCTGCCTGCTTGGATAGTCTATTAGACCGAAAGCATTAATCATGACACCCATATCCCACTTGTAGCCGCCGTAGTCTGTGCGCGTTGTTTTCAGTGAATCGCTGTTGCTATTGGCGTATGCGTAAATAGCAAGTACACAAAATAGCAGTGACAGTATTATTTGTTGAATATTTTTCATTGTGAAGCCTAAAAAAAGAAATGAAAATTAACAGAGTGAATCGGACGACTGTACATATGAAACCCACTGGGCGGTATGTACTTGAGCATCCAAAGTAGTGTTTCGCCGGATATTGCAATTCGCTGTGTGGGGAAATAACGCACACCTGCAATGAAGCGAAAAGGAAACGAATGCAAGGAAAGAAACCTATTACCGCTGACATCTTGAACTGTATTAGCATCTATTCCTACTTCTGTTGCCAAGATGCCGTGCAGATTTCCAAATCGCTTCTGCCATTCTATACCTCCTTGTATAATGAGTTCGCGCTCATTTCGCGGAAATACTAATTGCCCGGAGTCAGCTTCGGTTTGTGATAGGTTATAGCCTACCCGAAAGCGGTAGGCATAGTGTATCGTACTTTTATTAGCCCTTTGTTTGCTTCGGTGAAGCCTGAATAGGATATTGTAGTCTGCCATATCGGTATGTTGCCCTACCATACCCGTGATAAGTGGGAAAAGATCAATAGAAATATCTCTCCTGAAATCCCCGTACTTAGTAGAATCGTGCTATGCGCGTACTTCATACATGCCAATACTCAAAAGCATTACTGCTAAGAAGCATATGGATAGTTTAATTAGCTGTTTTTGCATGGATTGATTGATTTAGGTTGTAATTAGGCAAATGTAGCAATATTTTTGTTTATAACGAAAATTTGAGTGATAATTACTGTTAATTTATATATCTAAAATGAGGCTGTTGATTTTTTTGTTCATTATAGATGTTGGCTTCTGATGATTTGTTTTTTGGACAGCCTCAAAATCTCACTATCTTACGCCATCCTTAGTTGATAGCTGAAAATGAAAGAACTTCTGATAAGCTCCCTACGTGCTTACAGCCGTATGGCGCATCTGATCAATGAATACATCGGGCGCGGCGTAGCGTGGCTCACTACCGTGTTGGTAATTGTATTCTGCATAGATGTCATCATTCGCTATGTTTTTAAAAGCAGCAGCGTAGCTTTCTACGAAGCCGAGTGGCACATTTTTTCTATTATTTTCCTGATAGGTGCGGGCTATTCGCTGCGGCACGACCGCCACGTGCGGGTAGATGTTTTCTACTCGCGCTTCAGTCCCCAAACAAAGGCTTGGGTCAATTTTTTTGGCGTACTGCTGTTTTTATTGCCTTTTGCGGTCTTGGTTATTAAGGCTTCCATTCCCTATGTGGCCTTGTCTTATCGCATCAACGAAGGCTCTGCCGATGCGGGCGGGCTGCCTTATCGCTATCTGATTAAAAGTACGATGATGATTGGTTTTGCGCTGCTGCTGCTCCAAGGCATTGCGCTGTTGCTGGATAGTTTATTGGTGATTCTGGGTATTCAAAAATCTTCTGAAAACGAATGATTGCGCTGCTGCTTTTTCTGACCTTGTTTATTTTGCTGTTGCTCGGCTTTCCGGTGGCGTTTACGCTGGCGGGTGTTTCTATCATATTCGGGCTGTTTACTTTCGGGCTGGAACTTTTTAACCTGCTGCCGCTTCGGATTTACGGCACGATGAACAACTACGTGCTGATTTCTGTACCCTTGTTTGTTTACATGGGCGTTATGCTGGAAAAATCGGGTATTGCCGAGCGCCTGCTTAACGCAATGACGATGTTTTTTGGCGGCCTCCGCGGCGGATTGGCGCTGTCCGTAGTTATTGTCGGTACGCTGCTGGCGGCTTCTACGGGCGTGGTAGGCGCAACTGTGGTAACAATGGGCTTGCTGAGCCTTCCGGCTATGCTGGCACGCGGTTACAGCCCCTACCTTGCTACGGGAACAATTGCTGCTTCGGGGACGCTGGGGCAGGTGATTCCGCCAAGTGTGATTTTGGTGCTGTTGGGCAGTGTGATGAATATTTCGGTGGGTGATTTGTTTGTAAGTGCGGTTGTGCCAAGTTTATTGCTTGTTTTTGCTTATATAGTTTACATCATTGTTTTTTCCATCATCAGACCTGAGGCTGCACCGGCTATTCCTGCCGAAGAGCGCGCCGCATTTAAGGGAGATGGTTTTTACGGGCGCATGTTCAGAGCATTTGTGTTGCCCATGATTTTGGTCGTATCGGTGTTGGGAGCCATCTTTGCAGGCATTGCCTCCCCAACCGAAGCGGCAGGCGTAGGGGCATTTATGGCAACTTTGCTGACTGCTTATGAGCGCAAACTCAACCTGAAAGTACTTCGCGAAGTAATGGCAGAAACTACGCACCTGACGGTGATGGTATTCATCATCCTGATTGGCGCAACGGCTTTCGGCTTGGTTTTTAGGGGCGTAGGCGGCGACCACGACTTGGTGCAATTGATTGAAAGCTCGAACCTAAGCCCTTATGCTTTTCTGGCTTTTGTGATGTTGGGTATTTTTATTGCCGGCTTTTTTATTGATTTTATTGAAATTATTTTCATTTTCATGCCGGTAATTGTACCTGTTTTTGTCCGCTATCAGATTGATTTGCTTTGGGTGGGCATGTTGGTATGTATGAACCTGCAAACCTCTTTCCTGACACCGCCGTTCGGCTTTTCATTGTTCTATCTGAAAGGGGTTGCTCCTCCGCAAATTACCACACAGCACCTTTACCGCGGCATTATTCCCTTCATTGTGATTCAGTTATTAGTGTTGCTTGCGGTTGCTTTTTATCCCGAACTGGCTACTTGGCTGCCCAAGGCGCTGCGTTAAGATTTTTATTATCGGGCAGATTAAGCACGATATTCTATTCTTGTGATTGGCGTTTTCTTGCTTGTATACACAAACAAAACTTGACGGGTCTTTTAGACCTGTCAGGTTTAAATAGTTGATTTTCAAAAATTTACATTAATCGCAAACCTCTTGCGCTTTTCTATAACAAAAAAGTCTTCACTGATGTAAAGCATATAATACAGGCTTGCTTGGCGAGGCATCCATCATCAGGCTGATGATACCGAGTTGCAGCAGATAATCGCCGTCTGCGATAGTATCAGGCACATAAATCAGTTCGGTAATGGTGCTTTCGCGGCGGGTTGCCTGCGGATACTGCCAGAAATTGCGGTGCATAAGCAATCGGCCGCCGTCCTCTTCCCTGTCCACCGAAGGCAAATCGCAGAGCAGGTGCTTAATGCCTTTGCTTGCCAGTAACCGTCCACATTCTGCATGAAAATAGGGTGGATTAGTACCGGAATACTGCCGCACCCGTTTATTGTCAGCATTGGGTAATGTCCTGATAATCAATGCTTCAGGGATGTTTGTAAGGATTGCCTTTTCTAATTGTTCCGGCAAAATACAAAGGTCGCCGTTGGACAGTTGCGCAGGTTGTATGCTTATCAGACGGGCAAAAAAAAGGAATTGGCGCAGACATTCGTGAATAGTGGCGCCATCAGCGGAAATGTGCCCGTAGCACTCGGTATGTGTGCCGTTCCCGTGTGGCGTTATGTGCAGGCGTTGGTAGTTGCAACTGCCGCCTGCCGCCACACTGCCAATAAAAGTATCTCCAAAACTGATAGTTTCGGCCGTCGGTTCTTCGGCATAATAACAGTTGGGGTTTAATTGATTGATATTCAGTGGCATAGATATATCCAAAGGTTGGGTTATATCTGCTGTCCACTGCTGTTGATTGAAGCAAAAATTCAATGACATAGAAAAGACAGGAGTTTGAAAAATTGATGTAACTTGCATAAATAAGCAAACAAACCCTACAAAATTATTCGATTGCTGTGCATAAAATAGTTACCTTATTTTTTTTGCTGAGCATGGCGAGTCAAGTGCTACTGGCTCAGTGCGAATCGGTACCAAGCGTAGCCACGCCGAGTAATATTGCCGCTATTACCTGCCAAAGCAATACCATTGCCAATGGCAATACGATTAATAGCGGAAATTCACCGGCTTTTCTCAACAATACCACCATCAGCGACTTGTCCATTAACAATCAGGGGGTTGCCGTAGCTTGCGGTACATCTGCCATCAGCAATAATTTGACAATGAACGGGGGTGCTTTTGGCAGCCGTTTGCATATCAACGGTAACACTACTATTGGCAGCGGTGGTTCTTACAGCAGTGATGCGATTATTGTTATACAAAACGGCGGCACATTAACCACCACCAGAGGCAATTTTAATAACGCAACCATTGTTGTGCGCAGTGGCGGAACGTTGAATTTGAGCACTTCGTTGGATAACGTGACCATTATTGTAGAAAACGGAGGTACTGTAAACCTTTCCACAGGCGTTAGCGCATTGGGAAATGTTACCATCGTTGTCAATCCGACAGCAACACTCAATATTGCCGGAACAGGTAGTTTGGACTTCAACGGTACAACGCGGTTGATTAACTACGGGTCTATCACTACTGCCAGAAATATTGCTTTGCAAAACTCAAATGCTCGCATATTTAATGCACTCAACTCCTCACGTTTGACTTTTGGCGATTTGACTATCAATAACGGCAAGTTGGTAAACTATGGAGGCGTTACCGCCAATGCTCTGAGGATTAATAACAATGGTACCGACGGACAAAACATTTGCATGAGCGGAAACTCTGCCATCAGTATATCTACCATTGTCACCAATGACAGGCTCAACAGTGTGCAAGCGTTCGGCACGGCTTGTTTCCGCATTAGGGGAACAGGCGCTAATCAGTTAAACAGTAGCCTGACTAACACAAGCAGCCTGACCATGTGCATTCCGACAGGCATGGCACCTTCAACAGGCGGTGCAGCTGGTACGAACAATGGTTTTGGCGCAGCCACACAAGTACTCAATTGCAACAATGACAACCTGTGCAACCAGATTTTACCCGTAACATGGGTGTCGTTTATCGGAAAAGCCACAGAAAACAGCATCGTATTGGAATGGACTACGGCCTATGAATTTAACAACAGCCACTTTGAAATACAGCGCAGCAGCAACGGCGTGGAATTTATCACCATCGGAACGATAGCGGGCGCAGGTAACAGCCGTAATTTACAGGTTTATCGATTCATTGATAATGAGCCGCAGAGGGGCATTGCGTATTACCGAATCAGGCAAGTAGATTTTGACGGAGCATATGACTATTCAAAGGTAATAACGGTTGCTCCGCTGCTGTCGGACAAATATTCGGCCGCAGTGGCCAACAATCAGTTGCTCATACAAGTACAGCAACCAATTGATTTCCTGCATATTGCATTGATAGACCTTTCCGGTAAAGTCATTGGCGAGTGGCGCATGTTATCGCTCAATGTCGGCCAATATGCATTTGATTTGCCCGTTCATAAAGGCTTTTACCTGTTGCATATGAATGCGGACGGCAAAGAGATGAATCGTAAATTAGCGGTTGAACCTTAAAACTTTTGGCTGATGCAAACCATCCGATGGGGCATTGCAGGCCTTGGTAAAATTGCCGGCCGCTTTGCCGAAGATTTAAAATTGCTGCACGACCATCGGTTGGTTGCCGTTGCCTCTCGCAGTGCCGAAAATGCGCGACAGTTTGCCCAACGATACAACGCCGACTATTGGTTTGATGATTTTCGGCTGTTGGTTGGCTGCCCTGAGATAGATGCAGTTTATGTGGCTGCACCTCATGCCGACCACTATACGCTGACCATAGCGGCACTGCAAAACGGCAAGCATGTACTTTGCGAAAAGCCAATGGGCATCAACGCTGCCGAAGTGGCTGCCATGCAAAAGTTGGCCACCGAAAAAGGCTTGTTTCTGATGGAAGCCCTCTGGACGCGCTACATGCCTTCTTTTCTGAAAATGCTGGAATGGTTGCCACAGATAGGTGCAATCAGAGAGATTCGCGCCGACTTCGGCTTTGCAGCCCATTTCCCCGACGAGCATCGGCTGATGGATAAAAACAAGGGCGGTGGCTCGCTGCTTGATATCGGCATTTATCCTGTTTTTTTAGCATTGCAACTGCTCGGGAAACCTGAAAAAATAGCTGCCACTGCTACTTTCAACCATTCGGGTATAGATACCTCCTGTCAAATCACATTTGACTACCCGCAAAAAAATTGCAAAGCAATGCTATCGTGCAGCATTTTGGAAGACACGGTTTCGGAGGCTGTTATTACGGGTGAAAACGGCAGCATTCACATGGCAAAACCGTGGCACAATTGGGGAACGGTAACGCTGCATCTGCCCGATAAAGAACCCGTTTTGTTTATCCCCGAAAAACGGGGTATCGGTCTTTGGTTAGAAACAGTTGCCGCAGGTGAAGCAATCCGCTCCGGTAAGGCAGAGGAGCCGCTGCTGCCGCACGCAACCAGCTTGCAGATAGCGCAAACACTGGATGAAATTCGCTGCCTGATTGGTTTGGTATATCCGCAGGATATGCGGGTTGAGGCATAAAAACATCACAGCAACAGTGCAGGTAAGTCATTTACGCACCGCATCGGGTTGATTTCGGAGTAAGCAAGTGAGAGATTTGACGCAAATTTTTTGCTATTCATTTGATAATCATCACGTTATGTGCGAAAAGATCAAAATGAAACATGAGCGCAAAAATGTAAGTCTTTGAATTGTATTTTTCTGATGCGGGTAAATTTGTACGGACAGGATATGCCCTGTCCGTACGGGTGAAACACCAATTAAATTAAACTTTTCCAAGATTCTATCGTGTAGTTCGCATTAGGCCGAAATTCTTCTTTGCCCAACGGCTTAGAACCTTGCTCCAACGGAGAGGTACCAGTTGCGGCCTTCGCCGGGCATAATACCGGGGCCGGGATAGCCGCCTGCACGGCGAGTAAAGTAGCGTTCATCGGTTAGGTTGTTTACGCCTGCACGCACATTGTAACGTTGCAGAAATCGCCAAGTAGCCGAAATATCCATTACCCGATAGGCCGGTACCATGCCCGTTACGGCAGTGGCAGGTGCAATGCGAGTGTTGTTGGCATCAGAAAAAGCCTCGCCCACAGCACTCATTTGCCAAGTTGCCGAAAAACCTTTGTTGGTATAAGTTGCACCTATGCGGTGTATGTAGGATGGGGCATTCTCTACCTTGTTGCCTTTCAGATTGGTTTCTACGGGTACGTTGTTTACAATACTTACCACTCTCAGGTCTGCATATTCGGCATTTATCCACGAAAGCGAAGCAAACAGATTGATATAGCCAAGTTTTGAGCGGTCGGTAATGGCTGCAATCGGGGCAAACTCTACGTAGCTTTCTATGCCTTGGGTGCGGCTGCCGCCTACGTTGGTGCGTAGTTGGAAGCGGCTGCCGTCAGGCCGAATCTGGTTGAGCGTGCCAATGCGATTGTCATATTGTAAGTAGAATGCGCTCACATCGTAGGTAACAATATTTTTATAACTGCCGCGAATACCCAAGTCGGCATTGAAGCCCGAAGCATCGCGCAGATTTTCATCAATAACATCGGTAGTGGCAGGGGGCGTAATCTCCGAAAACAATACAGGGCGATAAGACTGTGAAATATTAGCGTAAATATTGGCCTCCGGTGCAAGGTTGAGCTCCGTTCCGATACCTGCCAGCATAAAATTGCGCTGTTTTTCAGTGCGCGGCATCAAAATGGCCGAGCCGTTTGCAGCACGTCCGAATTGCCCTTCGCCTGTATTTTTCACCATTTCATAGCGAATACCCGGCGTAACTGTCCAGTTCTTTGTCAGGCGGAATATATTTTCCACATAAACCGAAGTGTTATGGGTCATAAATTCCAGATTGCGAGGATACTCGGCTTCCTGCAAATTCAGATTGAAGTCGCTGCCGGTGTCGCCTCTGCCGTTTTGTCTGCGGCGCGTAGCGCCTGAATAGTAGCGCAAACCTGCGGCAATGGTGCTTTCCCGATTCAGGAGTTTATAGTTGATGACGTTACGCCATTCTGCACCAAAGTTGCGGTAAGAATCGCGGTCTAACTGGCGCGGGTTAAACGTGCCGGTTTGTGCGTTCAATGTGTCGGGGATGTTAATAGCCCGCACATAACCGATACTGTTGCGCTCGGCTATCAGCCCGAACACTTTCAGGCTTGACTTCCATTGCTCCGTAACTTGATAATCAACGGTGAGTGCAGGCACAGTCCAAGGCGTACTGAACCAGTTGCGGGCGCGGCTGCTTTGGCGGGCATCTTGCGCAAACTGCGCATCGGTCAAACCGCCCGGCTGTTGGTTTTTGTAGAACAATCTGGATATTTCAAAACCTATGTTCAGTTTTTCGGTAACGGCATAGTTCAAGTTCAAATGCAGGTTTGTAATGTTATACGCACTGTTTTCGCGCCAGCCGTCCGCCTGACGGTGGTGTACGTAGCCGTAGTAATTCAACTTGCCAACGGTGCCGCCTACCGCATTAAATGTGCTGAACATGCCAAAGCTGCCTGTACTTTGCTGCGTTTCCACAGAGATTTTGCGGTTGGCATCGCCGCGTTTCAGCACGTAGTTCAGCAAACCGCCAAACTGCGGTCCGTATTGCAGTGAAGAAGCACCGCGCACAATCTGGATGCGTTCCACGGCTTCCATAGGCGGGTTATAATAGGCCTCGGGGTAGCCGAAAATATCGGAACTGATGTCATAGCCGTTTTGGCGAACGTTGAACTCCCATGAGCGGTTCGGGCTGAGACCGCGAGAGGCAACCCCCACCTGCACCCCCGAGCCGTCATTTTCCCAAACACTAATGCCCGGCACTTTGGCAAAGACCTGTCGGGCATTGTTGGTAATCAGGTTGGCATCTAACCTGTCCATGCGCACAACCTCCGTTTTTTTACCTGCAAAAATGGAAGTGCCCTCCACATCGGCAAGTTGGTCGGCAGGGCGCACACCGCGCGCTCCGGCAATCACAATTTCGCCCAATTGAATAATCTGTTCTTCAGCAACCAATTTTACATCGGTTACTTCTTTGGCACGCACGCTGATGCGTTGCTCGGCAATTTTCAGATGAACCGCACTTGCCGAGAGGATATATTCACCCACGGGTACTCCTGTTATTTCAAAACTGCCGTCTTCGGCACTCACTGTTCCGCGAAGAGTGCCTTTTAATACAATGCTTACACCGCCAATCGGACGACCGTTTGCATCCGTAATCATTCCTCTGACCGTACCTTTATCCGGTACGCCGTTGTCGGGAGGCAAAACGGCAAATGAACTGTTGGTAAGCATGAAAAGCAGTAAGCTCAAGCAGTAGGTTAGTAAACGCATATAGTTAAGTTTATTTAGACTGATTTTAAATAATGAGCAAAGCTATCATGCGAACATTTCACATCCAAATTGTCGGTGCATATTTTTTTAAATTCTGCTGCGCGGCTTTTGCGTAGCTGCCCGATTGCTGCCTGCTGCAAGAAATATCGTTTGCCCTGTTATATTTGTACATTGAAACCGTGCAAACATGTTTGATAGTCTTATTAAATATCTGGAAATCAACATTGAACTTGTCAAGCTGGACATCAAGGAGATGGTCGCCAAGATGATTGTGGATGTCATTAAGCTGGTAGTGGTTGGTTTTTTGTCAAGCATGGCACTCATCTTTTTAAGCATCGCATTGGGTTTGTGGCTCGGCGAAATAACCGGCAGCATGATTCAGGGGCTTGGCATTGTAGGCGGTTTGTACCTGTTGTCTGCTGCGGTTTTCGTAGTTGCCCGCAAAAAGCTGCGTATGGTTTTTGAGAGAGTTGTTTCTAAATATATACCTGATAATCAACAGCTTATCAACGAATTGACGCAAGAACATGAAAAATCTGAGCATTGATGAGCAGCGCGAGCTCCTGAATCGCCGCAAAGAGGAATATAAGCACTCTCTGACCACATCGGTTGAAGAGACCAAAGCCGAAATAGGCAGCAAACTGCAAACCATTGCCTTTGCAGCGGGGGCAGTGCTGCTGGGCTATTTAGTAGTTAAAGTGGTGGACGAACTGACCCATAAAAAGGAAGAAGCACGTCAGCCGTCCGAACAACCGCCGGTACAAATGCCGATTTATCAGCCGCAGCCGCCGGCACAGCACGAGGCGGGTTTTTCGTTTACCAATTTTCTGAAAGAACAACTTGCATTTTTTTTAGTCAGCCTCGCCAAGGATAAAATGTACGAACTCATAGATTTTGCCCTGCACAATCTGCGCCATCATATGCCTGCCAAACCTGCACAGGAACAGGCGGAAAATGAATAAAAAGCATATTTGATTGCAATTATGGCAATAATGTGCTTACTTTGCCGTCAAATGCAAAGTGATACGCCTTACATTACCCTTTCCCATTTCGTGCTCGTAGCAGTACAGGCTACTCATTTGCGTATTCTCCCTGTCCGTAGGCCCTGAAAAGGGCATATTTTCTATTGCTGCATCCGTTGCGGCACATCTCCGAAGCATTGTGTCTATAAATCTGTATTTGCTGCGTAACATATTCAGCAGAACTTTCAGACACGCAATTTATTTTACCTGACTTTTCTTACTTTCAACTGTCAAAAACAATGGAAATTATTGTTCAAGTTGCCGGAGAACAGCACTTGGAATACGCGCAGGAAATCTGTCGCCAAATTGAGGAATCAGCCAAAGCACGCGGCACAGGCATTGCCAAGCGCGACCCGGAGTATATCAAACAAAAAATTCGCGAAGGCAAAGCCATTATCGCTTTAACCGATACAGGCGTTTTTGCCGGCTTTTGCTACATTGAAACATGGAGTCACGGCAACTACGTAGCCAACTCCGGTCTGATTGTCAATCCGGAATTTCGCCAACACGGGCTTGCCAAAAAGATTAAGGAACAAGCCTTTAACCTCTCACGCGAAAAATTTCCGGATGCCAAAATTTTCGGCTTAACTACCAGTTTGCCGGTGATGAAAATCAACTCCGACTTAGGCTACAAACCCGTTACGTTTTCCGAACTCACCAACGACGAATCGTTTTGGAAGGGCTGCCAAAGTTGCGTGAACTATGATATTTTGACGCGTACCAACCGCAAGCACTGCCTTTGCACGGGTATGCTTTACGACCCCAAATGGGAGGAGGACAAAAAGAAAACCATTGAACCGGAAGCCAAAAAAACCTTCAAACTCAAAGAAAAAATCTACGAGCGCTGGCTGCGATTCAAGGCTTTCGTCCTTTTAAAAGACAAAGACAAGAACAACGGAAAAAACAATCATACAAACGCTACCAAGCCTGAACCCCAAACCATCAATGCCTGATATGAAAGAAAAAGTAATACTTGCCTTCAGCGGCGGATTAGATACATCGTTTTGTGCCAAATACCTGAGCGAAGAAAAAGGGCTGGAAGTACATGCTGCCATAGTAGATACAGGCGGGTTCAGCACCGAAGACATGCGGCGCATAGAAGCACGTGCCCATGAACTTGGCGTAGCAAGTTTTACCTGCCTGAACGAGGTAGATAATTTTTATCGGCAGTGCATTCGCTACATGATTTACGGCAACGTGCTGCGCAACAATACCTATCCGCTTTCGGTAAGCGCCGAACGCGTATTTCAGGCATTGGCTATTGTAAACTATGCCAAAAAAATCGGCGCACAGTATATCGCACACGGCAGTACGGGAGCCGGCAACGACCAAGTGCGCTTTGACTTGGTATTTCAGATAGCAGCTCCCGAAATTGGCATTATTACCCCCATCCGCGACTTACGCCTTTCGCGTGAAGAAGAGATTGAGTATCTGAAAAAACATGGTGTCGGTGGCAACTGGGAGAAAGCAAAATATTCTATCAATCAGGGCATTTGGGGCACAAGCGTAGGCGGTAAGGAAACGCTGACTTCGCACCTCTCTCTGCCCGAAGAAGCCTATCCAAGCCAATTGCAAACCACTGAGCCGCAGACAATTACTCTGACCTTTGAGAAAGGCGAACCTGTGGCACTCAATGGTGAAAAACACGGGGGCAGCGTTGGGGTGATTCAGGCATTGAACGCACTCGGCAGCCGCTATGCCATTGGCCGCGATATCCACATTGGCGATACCATTATCGGTATCAAAGGTCGCGTAGGTTTTGAAGCACCTGCTGCGCTGATGACCATTAAAGCGCATCATGCCCTTGAAAAACACGTACTTACCAAATGGCAGGCCTACTGGAAGGAGCAGTTAGGCAATTGGTACGGCATGATGCTGCACGAAGGGCAGTACCTCGAGCCGCTGATGCGAAACATTGAAACCTTCCTGCAAGACACCCAACACAACGTAAGCGGCGAAGTTTATATCAAACTGATGCCGTATCGCTTTGAAATTCAGGGCATCAGCTCCCCGCATGACCTTATGGCATCTAAATTTGGCCAATACGGCGAAATGAACAACGCATGGACAGGCGACGACGTAAAAGGATTTACCAAGATTATCGCTAACCAGATGAAAATTTATTTCCAAGTCAATGGCCAAAGCTGAAAAACTGACATACGAAAAAGCGTTGGAAGAACTGCAAGCGATTCACAACGCCTTGGAAAACGATGAAATAAGTATTGATGAACTCTCTGCAAAGGTGGAGCGAGCCTACGAATTGCTCCATTTTTGCAAAGAACGCCTCCGTGCTACCGAAGCACAATTAGAACAACTAATGAAAGAAAATGAGTAACCCCCTTGTTGAAATTTGTCTCTCGCCCGAACTGCTGCATTTGCATGAACTAAGCGGCCGCACGGTTGTTGTTGCCGATATTTTGCGGGCTACCTCCTGCATGGTGGCCGGACTGGCAACGGGCATTGCAAGCATTACGCCCGTCGCTTCTTTGGAAGAAGGCCGAGCACTGATGGCACAGGGCTATATCGGTGCAGGCGAGCGCGACGGTAAACAGGTTGAAGGATTCCACATGGGCAACTCTCCTTTCAGTTATATGGAACCTTACCTGAAAGGTAAAAAAGTAGTAACCACTACTACTAACGGCACTCAGGCCATCCAAAAATCGCGGGCGGCAGCGCAAATCGTCATCGGGGCGTTTTTGAATCTCTCCGCCGTGGCTGCGCATGTAAAAGCAGCCGGCAGGGATGTCGTTATTGTTTGTGCTGGATGGAAAGGCAAGGTTAATTTGGAAGACACTCTGTTTGCAGGTGCGCTGGCACGCAAGCTGGAAGGCTTTTTTACGTGGGAAGACGATGCTATACTTGCTGCAAGCGAGCTGTATGCCAATATGCAAATGGATTTGCACGCACACATCAGCCGCTCATCTCATTATCAACGGCTTGCAAAGCTGGGCATTAAAGAAGACATTCGCTTTTGCTTAGAAATAGACCGCTTTGATGCAGTACCCGTACTTGAAGGCAATGAGATAGTGGTCAAATAAATTTTTACTGCGTAATTGTGCAGATTAAGAGGTTCTTTTTTACTGCGGAGCTCACAAAGGTTAAATCGCGGAGCATTTCAAGGAAATAATCATTGGGACAAACGCTTCGCGCACTTTGCAGTATAAAAGTTGGAAGGTTGTTTTAAATTGCTTATCTGAGCAAAATGAAGCACTCTTGTTGTTAGGGGCTGCGGTGTGCAACTGCTAACGGGCTTTTGCGGAATCCCTGCCGTTAGGCAAAGCCCCCGACAGCGGGATTTTCAGTGGCGACAGATGTTTTACCGCCGTTTGCAAGTGTGCTTGAATCAAAAAAAACAAAGTATGGCAAAACAGAAAGATAAATACGTAAAAAATCTCAGCGTGCGCAATAAGCGCGCGGCATTTGAATATTTTTTTCTAGATAAATACACGGCAGGCATAGTGCTGCGCGGCACGGAAATCAAAGCCATGCGTTTGGGTAAATTCAATATGGAAGATGCTTATTGCCTGTTTAATGAAGCGGGGGAACTGATTATTCGCAATTTGCACATTCCTGAGTATGAGATGGGCAACATACACAACCACGAGCCCAAAGCCGACCGCAAACTGTTACTGACTAAGCGCGAGCTGAAAAAGTTACAAAACGGGCTAAAAGACGTTGGCCTGACGATTGTTCCCACACACATTTTTATCAATGACCGGGGGCTGCTGAAAATAGAAATCGCACTTGCCAAAGGTAAAAAACTCTATGACAAGCGCGAAACCATTAAAGAACGCGATTTGAAGCGTGCGATGGATTAGCCGCTATATTTTACTAAGCCCTAATCCGCTGTTTAACATTTTTTGCGTGCGGTCTCTTACGCGGGCATCGGTTGCTTGTGCCACAATGGTTTGCAATACTCGGCGCTCATCTACCGCAGCCAGTTGCTCGGGTGTGCGTATGCCGTCTGCTGCCGCAATTTGTTCCAATGCCTGTCTGAAAAAACTTGCGGTGCGCGTAATCCACTGATTGACCGTTAAATCAATCATGGTGGCAATACCCGCTTCCGAGCGTATGATAGAAGCTAACGGAATACCGCTGTAAAGTTGTCCGCCAAGCACAAGGTCTGTTCTCATGCCCAAAGCAGGCGATACGTAGCCGCGCGTTGCGCTTTCTATTTGTGCTAAAATTACGCTGGGGTGAAACCCTGCCGCAATAAAAGCAGTTGTCAGTTGCTTATTGGTTTTGATGTAGGCACAAGCCTCATCTCCGCTGAGTATGGTGCCGGTTTCGGGGGAGGCACAAGTAATAATCGGTCGCGGAGTTGCATTGACCACGTCAATACCATATTGGCCGAACATCTGCTGGAATACCTGCGGCTGTTTACTCTTAACAATCATCAGCATAGCGCCTAAGCCACCGCCTGCACCACCTGCAAACTGGATAAAGCCATAAGAAAAAATAGCTTTGTCATAGCTGTTAATCGCATCAAAATTGCCCTCATTTTCCGATACGACTTTCAGGGCGCGCGCCAGTGGCAGCGAAAGCCCTACCTGCGTATAGGCCTCTACCGGAATATTGCGCGGGCTGGATTTGCCCACATACATGATGCCGTCTGCATATACCCGATGCGCACTGTTGATGTTATCTCGAAAGGTAGCCGTATCTGTGCCGCCGGTAGGCAGCGGATAAGTTACCCTGTATTGATTAAATCCGGCTTGTGGCAACACCTGCACCTGAAATACATTGCGGGCAGCCCTAATGCTTTGCATGTTCATTGAACTTCCACCGGAAACGGTTGCCACGGGCGGCTGATAAAATCCTGTAGAAGGTTGTACCGGATGGGGGGCGGCAGTTACGCCGGAGCCCGCCGGAGGTGCCACGCGCAGTTGCTGACCTATCGAGAGCGAATCGCTGCGAAGAGCATTCCACATCCGAATACTGTCAACGGAAACACCATAGCGACGCGCGATGGCAAAAAGCGTATCACCGGCCTGAACGGTATGTATCATAAGAATATCTGTTATTAACAAGAAAAAAGCGGCCGCAAAGCCGCTTGGAAGTTATGAATAAAATAGAAGCAAAACAAAATTTAGCGTGTAGGGCCGTTATCTACCTTGGTTTCCAGCGTGTTTTGCAATGATTGCGGCAAACTTGCAAAGAAGTTCAACCCCGTAGCCTGCTCAATGGCACGCACACTTACTCGATAGTCGCCCCATGGTTTTTCCTCAACGGACTGCGTATTGGGCGTATCAACGGCAATGATGCGTGTATTGGCATTGATGCGGGTGATATCGTTAGTGCCAACGGGCAGTACGACAATCACTTTCCAAATTCTTGAAGGAACGGTAATTTGACCATTGGCAATATTGGTGGTCGTACCGTTGCTGCCTGTGCCTCCTCTACCGTAAACGCCGGAGTAAATGTACATTTCATTGCCTTCATCTGCCAAACGACGACAGTATTCTTCCAGCAAACGCCAAGTTTCTTGGTTGTTTTTAGGTGCCTGAGGGACGATATTGGTCATCAGGAAAGTGGCGGAATTATCTTCTTCGCTGCCATCGCGGTCATCGGAAGGGCACATGTGGCCGCGGTCAAAACCGGAGCCCGTATAGTGGTTGGTGGTTGCACGAAACCACGATGCAGGCAAAGAAGGGTCAAAGCGGAAGTTGTTTTGTCGTCGGGCAGTGCCGCGCCATGCTTTGCTTAAATGCCATGCTACCCAGTTAGCGGTGCCGCGCGAGCGATTATAAGAAACAACAAATTGCGGATGTTCTATCAAAAAGTTGTCGTAATTGCGCTCATCCTTTGTTGCATTGCTTGGATTCCCCAACGCCAAGTGCGGGTCGCGGGTAGGTTGTGAAGCATCGGTTGTGTTTCCTCCGGGTGCAGGTTGCGTAGCAGGGGGCTTGGTAGTTGTTTGATTAGGCTCGGGGGATGAAACTTCCACTCCCTTACATTTGCCTAAAATCACAAACAAGGCAACAATAATGACGGCTATAACGCTTTTCGTTTGCATGATTCACATTTGTTTTCATGCAAAACTAAGGAAGATGTCGGAAAAAATCAATTATTATTTACTTTTGCAGAAGAAAAGGAGGTCACGAGCGGATTCGAACCGCTGTAAAAGGTTTTGCAGACCTCTGCCTAGCCACTCGGCCACGTGACCTTTCGTTTAAGGTGGTGCAAAGGTATAACAACATTTTTTATCAAACAAGTATGCAAGATACTTTCAAACATATTGGCCTGCGGATGGCGTTGGTAGAGCAGCTGCGCAAAAAAGGCATCAGTGATGAAAGGGTGCTGGCTGCCATTGGTGCGGTACCGCGCCACTTTTTTCTGGACAGCGCCTTTGCCGAACATGCCTATCAAGACAAAGCCTTTGCTATAGGTGAAGGGCAAACCATCTCACAGCCCTACACAGTGGCTTTTCAAACGCAGCTGCTTCAAATTCAGCCCGGCGACAAGGTGTTGGAAATCGGCACGGGTTCAGGTTATCAGGCAGCTATTCTCTGCTATTTGGGTGCTAAAGTTTTCAGCGTTGAGTGTAAACGCAAACTTTTTTTACAGGCCAAAAAGGTATTGTCGCACCTGCACATGAAACCTACCATCCTTTTTGGCGATGGCAGCGTGGGCTTGCCTTCACAAGCGCCTTTTCAGGCCATTCTTGTAACAGCGGCTGCTCCGGCAGTACCTCAGGCACTCATTGATCAGTTAGACGAAGGCGGCCGATTAGTGATTCCGGTAGGCAATTTGGAACAGCAACAGATGTTGCGCATCACCAAAAAAAACGGACAACCCATTACCGAAACCTTTGACATGTTTGCCTTTGTGCCACTGACAGGAAAATTTGGCTGGAATAGCACCAAATAACGGCTGTAAGCGTTATTAGTAAGGAAGCAATAAGAGTTTTTAGCGCGAGTGACTTATGTCATCTTTTTTAACGCTTCCGAGTGTAATTTTGCACCACAGAACCCGTGAGAACAAAATGTTTGAGAACTTTAAAGCCGTAATACTCACTTACAAAACAGCGCCCATTGAAGTACGTGAAAAAGTATCCTTAGACGAGCAGCAAGCCCGCAGGCTGTTGCAACGCCTCAAAGATGCTTTAGGCTTATCCGAGGCGCTGGCGGTTTCTACATGTAATCGTACAGAAGTTTATTACAGCGCCGACCGGTCTATGGGCAAAGAAATTATCGCACAACTTTGTCTGGAAAAAAATCAACTGCCGGTTCATGAAATTTTACCCTACTTCCACATTGAAGATACGCATGAAGCAGCCGTTGAGCATCTGTTCCGCGTAGGTATCGGGCTTGAATCGCAGGTGGTCGGCGATTTGCAAATCAGCCACCAGATGAAACTTGCCTATCAGTGGTCGGCAGATGAAGGCATGGCAGGGCCGTTTTTGCACCGCCTGATGCACACCATTTTCTTTACCAACAAGCGCGTATTTCAGGAGACAGCCTTCCGCGACGGGGCAGCGTCGGTATCCTATGCTGCTGTTGAAATGATGGAAAAACTGACAGTTTCCAACAACGCGCCCACCGTTTTGGTCATTGGCTTAGGTGAAATAGGTGCAGACGTTGTGCGCAACCTGAAAGACTCCCGATTTGCCAAAGTATGGTTGGCCAACCGCACACGCGCCAAAGCGGAAGCAATTGCACAAGATTCTGATTTTGAGGTGATTGACTTTGCTGATTGGGAACGCTATATGGAGCAGGCAGACGTAGTTGTCAGTTCGGTAGCTAAAGAAACACCGCTGATTGAGGCTGCGCAGGTTGCCCGCTATTATCAAACAGGCAAATTCCGCTACTTCTTTGACCTTTCCGTGCCGCGCAGCATTGCCCCCGAAGTGGAGCAAATGCCGGGTTGTATTGTTTACAACGTGGACGACATTAACAACCATGCCAATGAGGCTTTGCAACGCCGATTGGCAGCTATCCCCGACGTGGAACGCATCATCGGCGAAGCCATGAGCGACTTTGGCAACTGGACAAAAGAAATGGTTGTTTCGCCGGTTATCAACAAACTCAAAAACATGCTCGAGCAAATCCGCAAGGAGGAAATAGCCCGCTACATGAAACACCTAAACGCCGAAGAAGCCGAACGAATTGAGCAAATTACCAAAAACATGATGCAAAAAGTCATCAAAATGCCTGTTTTGCAACTCAAAGCAGCTTGCAAACGCGGCGAAGCCGAAACGCTGGCAGACGTGCTGAACGATTTGTTCAATTTGGAGAAAGTAACAATAGAAAATTAATCAGGAGCGGCGAAACCAATCGCCGCTTTTGATTTCCGGCAGGTTGCGTGGCGCATTTCTTCCGCTGATATAGAGCCATGCACCAATGCGGTCGTCAAATATCCGCTCATATAAGCCCACATCCGTTCCTTCCAACTTATCTAAGCGTTGCAAGGTATCGGCTGAAATTTTATAAATTTCGCCCCAAATGATGCGATTGGCATCGGCACAAGGTTGTACAAAAGGGTATAAACCGAAGTCATACATGATGTAGCCGCCAAGTTGCACATTTTGTTCCGTGCAAACGGAATCGCGCAGCAAATGATGGTTACTGCCTCCTGAGCGAAGTGTTCCGTAAACAAAAATTCTCATAAACTTATTTGCCGTTAGATGAACCGTAAATTTTTTATACCGTTGATATTCGTTTTGGGTACATTGGCCTGTAATTCGCCACAGCAACAGCAGGAGCAAACTATGCAAAATGTTGCCGACACTGTCCGCGCACAAACATCGGCTGCAACAGATACCCGCAAAGTAATTTTATTTTTCGGCAATAGCCTGACGGCAGGTTTCGGGCTGGAAATAGAGCAGGCGTTCCCCGCACTGATTCAGCGCCGAATAGATTCGCTGGGGCTGCCCTACCGCTGCATCAATGCAGGCTTGAGCGGCGAAACCACCGCCAGCGGTAATACGCGCATAGACTGGATGCTGGAGCAACCCATTGATATTCTGGTAATTGAACTGGGCGGCAACGACGGCCTGCGTGGCATCAGCCCCGAAGAGACCCGCAAAAACCTGCAATCCATTATCAGCAAAGCCAAAGCGAAATATCCTGCCATTAAAATTATTTTGGCCGGTATGGAAGTCCCGCCCAATATGGGGCCGGACTATGCGGCAGCTTTCCGCAAAATTTATCCCGAACTTGCCAAATCCAATAAGGTGGAGTTGATTCCTTTTCTGTTGGACAAAGTAGGCGGCGAACCTTCGCTCAACCTGCCCGACGGCATCCACCCGACAGCCGAAGGCCATCTGATTGTAACCGAAACGGTTTGGAAAACCTTGCAACCCGTGTTGGAAAAGCCCTGATTAGCAATCGCAACTTGTATCGCGATAAGATGCGTAGATGGGTGAAAAGGTATCGTCAATGCTGATAATATTATCCAAGCGCACCGTTTCACCGCTTGCAAGTGCAATAAATTCTTCTTTGTTGCGTGTAAAAACATCGGTTATGACTGCATTCACCGTCATAAACTCGCGCAACTCGGTGTAGTATCGGATGCGACAGTACGCCTTGCGGGAGGCTTGTTCGGTGATAAAGTCATAGAATGAGCAGGCAACGGGCTGATAGTCGGACATTTGGCGCGGGTTTGTTTATTTCCACTAAATTACTGCTTAATTTTGAAAGCCTTTTTGCGCCGGCTCTGATTTAATACCCTCATATGGCTACCGACAAAGAAGAAACACCACTGCTATCTGTTGAAGACCTGAAAGTTTGTTTTGAAACCAAGCACGGGCAGGTTACTGCCGTTGAAAACATCAGTTTTCAGGTCAAAAAGCGTGAGACCATTGGTATTGTCGGCGAATCAGGTTCGGGGAAGTCCGTTACGGCGCTGGCTACGATGCGGCTCATACCGCCGCCCGGGCGTATAGAACAGGGGAAAATCTTGTTCAATTCGCCTTCGCTCGGGCGCGTAGATATCACCAGACTTAGCCGCGAAGAGATGCGGATGCTTCGCGGCGGCGAAATTGCGATGATTTTTCAGGAGCCGATGACCTCCCTCAACCCCGTTTTTTCTTGTGGAAATCAGGTGATGGAGGCGCTGCTGCTGCACAATCCTGAACTTTCGTTTAGCGAAGCACGGAAGCGGACGCTTGAAATGTTTGACAAAGTCAAACTGCCGCATCCTGAAAATATTTTCCGGGCATATCCGCACGAAATTTCCGGTGGGCAGAAACAGCGCGTGATGATTGCAATGGCGCTTTCATGCAACCCTTCGCTGCTGATTGCCGATGAGCCGACAACCGCACTGGATGTAACGGTGCAGCATCGTATTCTGGAACTTTTTCAGGAACTGCGCGACCAAATAGACACGTCCATTCTTTTTGTCAGCCACGATTTGGGGGTTATTGGCGAAGTTGCCGACCGCCTGTTAGTGATGTACAACGGCAAAATTGTAGAGCAAGGCGCTACGTGGGATATATTTTCATCGCCGCAACATCCTTACACGAAAGGTCTGCTTGCCTGCCGCCCCCGTTTGGATATCAAACTGAAAGTACTGCCTGTTATCTCCGACTTTATGGACACGGATGCTAACGGAAATGTTACTGACCGTCAGGAAAACAAGTTTAAGTCGGTAGGTCAGGCGCTCTTGCTGAACTTTCAGAGCAAAGACGAAATCATCGCGCGTCAGGAAGCCTTACTTGCACAAGAACCGCTTATTAAAGTGCGCAATTTGCAAGTGCATTTTCCTTTGGAAAAAAATTGGTTGGGCAAAGTAACTCGCGTGCAAAAAGCCGTTGATGGGGTAAGTTTTGAAATCTATCCGGGCGAAACTTTGGGCTTGGTGGGTGCCAGCGGTTGCGGCAAAACAACACTGGGACGTGCCATTCTTAATTTGGTTGAGCACGTATCGGGGGAGGTTTACTACAAGCACCGCAATATTCTCAAAATGCCTAAGCGCGAATTGCAGGAATTGCGCCGCGAAATTCAGATTATTTTCCAAGACCCCTATTCCTCGTTGAATCCGCGAATGACCATCGGTGAGGCCATTATGGAGCCTATGCGCTTCCACAATTTGCACGAGAACGACAAGAAGCGCAAAGAAGTTGCCATTGACCTGTTGGAAACGGTTAATTTGAGTAGCGTACACTTTAACCGATTCCCGCATGAGTTTTCGGGCGGGCAGCGCCAGCGCATTTCCATTGCCCGCACATTGGCGCTGCAACCCAGATTTATTATTTGCGACGAGTCGGTATCGGCACTTGATGTATCGGTTCAGGCGCAGGTGCTCAATCTGCTCAACCAGTTGAAAGACAAGTTTAAGCTAACCTACATCTTCATTTCCCACGATTTGTCGGTTGTGAAATTTATTTCTGACCGCATTTTGGTAATGAAGGAAGGAAAACTCGTGGAGTGCGGTTTTGCTGAAGATATTTACGAACACCCTAAAAACGATTACACGCGCAAACTCATTCAATCCATTCCGAAAGGAACGTTGGAAGATGTTCGCCGTGCGATGTTGCGCCGCAAGATGCGGAAGTAAGAACGGCAGTTATATTTTTTCAATTAACCATTCGGCTACCTCTTTGGTTTGCCCCGAAAAATTGATGCCAACCAAATAAATTTCTCTGTGCGCGCCTTCATATGCTTTATAATAAGCCCGCTCTTTGATTTGCCTCAACGCATTTGCTGCGCTGTCATTCAGTTTAAATTCAAAAATGTAAATGCGGTTGTCGTGCTCCATAACCGCATCTATACGCCCTGCGGAAACGCTAACCTCCGACTTGATATGGAAGCCGCAAAGCTGAAAGGCAAGAAAAATGACTGCATGAAAATATTTTTCCTGATGTTGGTCAAATATCTGATAAGGAATGGATGCAAAAAGGGTGTTGATGGCTTGTATTAGTTGTGGCATATCGTGGCTGCGCACTGCTCGGATGATGTTACGTGCCCACACACTACTTTCCGCGCTGTTTGCAAAAGCCACCATAATGTACTCCAATAGTGCCTGCCTTACTTCTTTGTTCGGATAGTCCAACAAGTAAATTCCCAGTTCATCGCATTCCGCTATTGTTAAGTATCCTGTCTGGAAAAGCAGTGTGTAGAGGTTAATATTATCAATGTCAAAATTTTCAATCATCAATGGCGAAACCGCCTTACGCGAAATATCATAAATCATTTGCTTTTTCAGCCATTCCACCAAAAACTTGGGTGTACCGCTGTCAAACCAAAAATTCATGAATTTTTGCTCCCCGAAAAACCGGAGGATAGAGTACGGATTATACAACTTTTCTACACCATTCCACGAAAAGCCATTGTACCATTCCTTAACTCGTTCGGCAAGTTCTGAGGCCGAAATATTATGTTTTAGGGCTGTTATGTCAAGGTAGGGTTTAAAATAATCTTCCAACTCTTGCTGTGTGTAGCCCAGCATGTTATGGAAATAATCGGAATAACTCAAATCTGTCAGATTGTTTAAATCCGAAAACAGGGAAACTTTGGAGAATCGGGCAATTCCTGTCATGAAAAACAAGCGGATATACTGCGAACTGCCTTTTACGACACTGTAAAACTCACGCATGATATCGCGATGCTCATGCGCGCGCTCATTTTTACCCACTTCCAATACATCGGTTATGGGTTTGTCATATTCGTCTATCAGAATTACTGCTTGTTTGCCCGTTTGCTTATACAGGTTTTCCATCAGCTCCTTAAACTTACTGCCAATCGTAGCCGCTTTAAAGGCGGTACTATAAGCTGCCGCAATTTCGTCTAACCGGTCGCTCAAAGCAGTACGCAAGCCTTTACCTTTGAAATCTAAGTTGCTGAAATCCAAGTGAATAATGGGGTGTGCATCCCAACTTATTTTGTCATAGATATACAACCCCTCGAATAGCTCTTTTTTACCTTCAAAAATGCATTTGAGCGTGCTCACCAACAGCGACTTGCCAAATCGGCGCGGACGGGCAAGAAAAAAAAACACACTCCCGTGGTGCAGCATATTGTAGATATAATTGGTTTTATCCACATATAAGCGATTGGTTCGGCGCAATTCACTAAAATCTTGTTGGCCGATGGGGAGCAGTTGCAGACTGTGCATGGTTGAGTGTGTTTTTACAAAGATAGACAAAGGGGCTGTATAGCCGCATCTGACCTAAAAAGTCGTCAGCGAGATGCCGAAGGTGAAAGGCGTAACAGGCGCACCGTCGGGGGCTTTGCCTGCGCGGAAGAGTTCTGAAAGCCCATAGTAGGCAAATACGTTGAATGAACTGTAGCCCATGCGCCCGTAGATGCCGTAACGGATGGGATTGAGGTAAAAGTCGTCTTTGTATTTGCTCTTGTCGCCGTCTTCAAATTTTACTTTGGTGTGCGAGCTTACGCGAACGCCTATTTTACCGCCTGCGGCCACTCGGAAGGCTTTTCTGCCGCTTTTGGCAGTAAATCGGAACTCTATCGGAAGGTCGGCATAGTTGATTGCCACAAGAGTTTTGCGCACATCAAAGGAGGCAATGTTGCTCATAATGGCACTTTGAAAGCCACTTTCCAGCAGGACTTCCTTGCTGAACGCATATTTTTCCATACCTGCACCGGCGCCCAAATTGAACGAAAAATGGTTGCTGATGCGAATGTTTTTCATGTAATAGATATTGACCGTGCGAGAGTTCAGGGGAGTCAATTCCATTGAAACAGGTGCATCCTGCAAACCTGAAATGCCCAAATCCATTACCAAATTGATGGGGGCATGTTTCAGCAAGCCTAATTGTGCCTGCGCGGCCACTGCCCAAACGGTAAACAGTAACCCTAAAAAAAGTTTCTTTGCCACGTGATTTGTTTGTTTTTTCGTTGCAACAACAAAAATAACATGCCAACTTTACTTGAAAGTGATTTGGGCGCACTCAAACTCGAACAGATACTTGCGGATAATGATGCCGAGTGCCTCTTTTTGTTCTAAGGCAGCCCCAATCAGTTCGGGTTCTATGACACTTTTTCCGCATTGTTTGTCATCTTTTAACAAATAGAGCTGTCCGGTGGCCATCCATTTGAACTCATAATTGCTGATGCGTATCAGGTAGGTTTTTTGGCGCGGGTCGCATTCCTGAATTTCAAAAACTACGGTTGAGGCGCGGTAGTTGCTTCCGGCAGGCATGGTTATTTTGGCCGAAACATTGGAGGAGGCCTTGGAAGCAAAGATTTCGCACAAACAAGTCCCTCGGAATTTCTCTGTTTCAATCATCAGCGAACGGATGTCTACAATGCGCCACTGGGTTTCGTCCACTTTGCGCAACAGCACGCTGAGGTGTTCGTCGCCTCTGACGAGGTCTTTGCCTTTTACCTGCCAAGTAAACTCTATGTGAATATTGGCATAGATGGTGTGGGAGCGCTGATGAATGGTTTCCATTTTTTTGAAGGTGCGCACAACATCGGAAGAGCCCTCTACGTGCATTCGCCGCAGAAATTGCAGCCAGTCGGTAACATCGCCGCTGCGGCTTTTTTTGTTGCCGCTGAGTGCCACGGTATTGACTTCAAACGTAAGACCGGGGTCAGTAACGGCCATTATGGTTTTCAGTTGCTCCTCTGTTTTTGCCCCTTGCGAAGTATAGCTTCGGGCAAAAAGCTGCAACATGCGCTCGGCCTCTCCCACAACGGGCTTCTGTGCCGAAAGTGCCGAGCAAATGCCAAATAAAAGAGGCAACAGCAGACTTTGCAGGATGCTATGTCGTGCCATTGCCTTCATAAATTAAGCAGGTAATTAATGTTACTTTTTGCGCATTTTGATATTGGCGCAACCTTCTTTGTAATTCACCTCACGCAAAATAAGCATAATTGCCTGTTCTTTTTCAGCAGCCACCCCGGGAAGTGTTACGGCAGCGGGGGCTATGCTGGATGCTTTGGCATCGCGTTGCGGGGTGTAGGAGATTTCGCCTGAGTCTGCCCACTGATAAACCGTATTCCCCGAGCGAATGATTCTGCCGTCTGCCTTTTGTACAAATTCAAAATTTTGGAGGTCTTCGGTGTATCCTCTGCCGCCGGGTACGGTGGTTTTGGTTACAAAGTTACCGGGCTTAGACTCGAAAAGTTCGCAGAAACAATCGCCACGCAGTTTTTCATCTTCAATGTTGATGCTGTTGTAATACACGATTTTCCAGTCGTTGCCGAATTTCTTGAAAACCAATGCTACTTGTTCCCTTCCTTTTTCCCATACGCTGCCGTCGCGTTCAATCTGATATTCGGCCGTGTAAACTACCGAGCCGATATCATCGGTGGAGTGTTCGGCGGCAATACCTGTCAGTTTATAGTTCAGATTGAGGTTTTCTGCATTGGCGAGCTTGGTAAGGTATTCATCAAAACTCTGATAGTCGCCGGTGAAACTGCGATACTTGCCACTAACGTTGGAGTTGAACAAAGAGGCAGATACTTTTTCATGCATAAACTTCAACACTGACGACTTGTCTTTGGTTTGGGTAAATTTCCCGTAATTTTCCACAAAGCTGATGGTAAGTTTTTTAACCTCCGAATCGGCAGGTTTTTTAGCCGTTGTTGAAGTCGTAGATGTTGTTGTCGTTCCCTTTTTGGGTTGGGCTATAGCCGCCTGCACGTTCCAAAAACAGCCTGCCGCCAACAGGTAAAACAGGCAGCGTTTCAATGAGTGTATCATACGATTTTCGTGTGTAGTTTGTCTATGCAAAGCTAAGTTAAAACAATTCACCGATAAGTACCGCATCATCTGATATTTTACCGATTTTAAGCCGCTAAATTTGCAGGAGCCATTCTGAACCCTATCTGTTATGTTGCCACTGCAACTTTCACATCGCTATTTGCTGCTCCTTTCGTTGGTGGCCGGCCTCTTGCTCGGCCTTGCGTGGTATGCACCTACCGCATGGCTGATTTTCATCGGATTTGCCCCTTTGTTTGCCATAGAGTACATCATTCGCCGCAGCGAGGCGAAGCGTTATCTATTACTTTGCTTTGGTTACAGCTATCTCGCCTTTCTGATTTGGAATATAATAGCCACGTGGTGGCTGTGGAATGCTTCTCCTGCCGCCTCCATATTTGCTTTTACGGCCAATGCAGCGCTCATGGCAGGTACTTTAACGCTGTTTCATGCAGCAGTGAGGGCATCTTCGGATAAGTTTGGCTATTTGCTGTTTGTCGTTCTTTGGATGTCGTTTGAATATTTTCACCACCATTGGGGCTTTTCGTGGCCTTGGCTGACGCTGGGAAATGTTTTTGGCTTTATGCCCTCATGGGTGCAGTGGTATGAATACACCGGTACGCCCGGGGGCACGCTTTGGGTAATTGCCGTTAATTTGATGGTGTTTGAAACCTTTTGGAAAGCCCCTCGCCTCTGGAAACTCAACGCAGTACTTGCAATATTGATGATTGCCGTGCCGGTGGCTGCATCGCTCGTGGTTTATTACAATCACAAAGAACGCGGGCCGGCAGTGGAGGTAACAGTTGTTCAGCCCAACCTTGACTGCTATGCTGAAAAGTTTGACTATAACGCTAAAACGGGGCAAGTCAATACAGGATTAACTTATGTGCCTTACGAGGAGCAGGTAGCACGATTTATTAACCTGAGTAAGAGCAAGATAACACCACAAACAGCCTTTGTTCTCTGGCCGGAAACCTCACTCCATCAAACTTTTGTGGAAGAAAGCAATTTTACGATACTGACAGCTCCCTATCCGATGTCGGAAGTCGGAAAGTTTAAGAGGCAGTATCCGCAACTCAGCCTGATGACAGGTGCCGATACGTACATCGCGTTCCACCCCGACAGCCTGCCCGACCGCCCTACGGTGCGCAAAGGCAGCGGTATGGGGTATGAGATTTTCAATACGGCTGTTTTTATAGGCGAGGATACAACGGTGCAATATTACCACAAGTCTAAACTGGTGGTAGGGGTTGAATCTAACCCGCTTGCAAGTGTGTTTAAATGGATTGATAACAGCCTGATGTTGAATCTGGGGGGCGTAGTTGGCAACTTAGGCAGTCAAGAACAACGAACCGTTTTTTTCAACCGCGACAGCATCGGCATTGCTCCGATTATCTGCTACGAATCCGTGTACGGTGATTTTGTTACGGAATACGTGCAGAAGAAAGCCAATATTCTGGGAATTATAACCAACGACGGTTGGTGGGGCAATACCCCCGGCCATGTACAGCATCTGGCGCTTGCAAGCCTGCGTGCCATAGAAACGCGCCGCAGCATTGCCCGCGCTGCCAATACGGGTATTTCGGGTTTTATCAACCAACGCGGCGATATTATTTCGCGCATTCCATACAACGAAATGGGGGCAGCCACTATGTCCATCCATGCCAACAGCGGCATGACCTTATACGCCCGTATAGGTGATGCACTCTATCGGCTGGCAGCTTTTCTGGCCGGTTTTATGGTACTTTCGGCGTTTGTAAGGCGTAGAGTAAGGGGGATTACGCCGCCAAAGAAGAATCTGTAAAATTCAAGATTCATCATTGGGGCAGCATCTGCCACAGCGGATAAACAGCCACATTGATAGCACACAAATACGCAAGGCTTTTAATTAGGTGAGAAATTAACGTGTTCTTTTTTACCGCAGAGTGCGCAAAGGTTTAACCGCAGTGTACACAAAGAAAAAATTCATCATAAAAACACTCAGCAGCTCTTCGCGTAATACTCAGCGGGCTTTGCGGTAAATTTGAAAGAACGTTTTAAATTGCTCGCTTACTTTTATGTGCTTGCGGCGAATGACTGCTTGCTTTCAATTGCCTACTCTTTGGGGGGGCGTATGAGCACTTTTCTGTAATAGTTTCACCAATTCCCTGATTTCTTCGCGCTTGTCTATCAGCATATTTTCGGCTGCAATTTTCAACATGCGCAAATTTTCGGGTGAGGCATCATCCATAGCAGTATTGTCGGGGTGCAGCGTTGTCTGAAAGCGTATGTATCGGCTGCCTTTTCTGTCTTGAAACAGATAATCTGCCTGATAGTCGGCAAGTTCGCTGCCGCCACCCATCAGAATGTCAATCAAAGGCTTTATCCAACTGACTGCGCCCCAGTTTTTGGCATCGTCGTAGCGGATGGGCTTTTCTAATGTGCCCGTGCCAATGGAAACCAGCAAGATATTTTTAGGTTTGGCTTTCATGGCCTCCACATACGCACAAATAGACGGATTGTTGGCTATTACGCCGCCATCTATCAACGCCAAAAAGTCATTTACCCCTTTGTTTATTTTTGAAGGTTCAAAGTAGGTAGGGGCAGCCGATGTGGAGCGGGCAATTTGCCACAGCAGGTAATCGTCGGCAGCGTTTTCTTTTGCCTTTGTGCTCTTGAAAAAAAACGGGCGGCGGCGTTCTATCTCATAGGCTGATATAATGACATTGGGCGAACAATCTTTCAGGCGACTGTTGCCAAAATATTGTTTCAGTACCGACTCTATACCCTCGGCAGCGTACATCTCCTCAAATAATCCACTGTTGGCAAAGGGCAGCATTGATTTTTTGAAGATTGTTTGCCCGTGCTGCTCATAAAGGGCTGCGAGGTCTTTGGCTGCAAATTTGGGTTTGCCTGCCTTGTCGCGGAGTGCAAGCCCGAGCGCCAAAATGCCGCCTGTAGATGTTCCGGCAATGAGGTCAAACTGTTCGGCTATCGGTTTGCCGATTTGTTGTTCAAGTTCTGTCAGTAATATGGCCGGAATAATGCCCCGTATGCCGCCTCCGTCAATGGACAAAATGCGGAATATTTTAGCGTCGGTACTCATGTGCGAGGTTTGTTTATCGGCTTTCAATTTGCAAAAAATTGCCGCAAAAACCTAAAAATCAATGACATTCGCGCGCCAATGCTGCCCGAATGCGGCTTAGTGCCTCTTGCGTGATGTTCAGGAATGAGGCAATATATCCCAGATTCACTCGGTTGGTGATGTTGGGATAAACAGCGAGCAGTGCTTCGTAGTGTTCTCTTGCGGAAAGAAATTGCAGGCGATGGGTGCGTTCTTCGGCCTGAAAAATATGTTGTTCCAAAAACAGGCGGTACAGTCGTTCCACTTCGGGATAATTGTTCAGCAATTCCTGCCACGTTTGGTAATGAATAGCCAAGCAGGAGCAATCTTCCAATGCCTGAATAGATTGTCGGGCAGGTTGTTGGGTAATGAAACTGCGCAAATCAACCACCATATCACCTTCAAAGGAAAACCAAAGTGTTTTTTCCTTGCCGTCCGGTTGCTGCATCCAGTCTCTGACAGCCCCTTGTTCAAGAAAGAAAATATGGCGGCAGATTTGCCCTTCTTTAACCAAACATTCCCCTTTTTTGAAACTGCAAGGCAAAAAACTTTCCACCACATGTGCATGTACGGTGGGCGGCAACGTATAAACCGCTTTCAGTGCCATGTGGATATCCGCCTTCATGGGTTATTACTTTTCTTCTTCTGCCAGTCCGTAGAAACTGCCAATAGCGTTGCGTTTGGCTTTGAGCCACTCGCCTACATTTTTGCGCTGCCAAAATTCCAGCCCCACCTTTTCCTTGTATTGTTTGCCTTCTTTGTCGCGCAGTAGCAATTGATAAGTTTCGGTGCGGTTGCCTTCCCGCCAGTCGTTGCCGGGCAAGGGTTCTTTGGGGAATTGGGGTTGCTTATCTGCTCCTGTGGCCTTGGCAGTGTGGTCTACCGTCCACCGATAAATTTCATACTTATACTTGGTCTGGAAAACGGGCACTTGCTTGTAAACAGGTTCTTCGTAAGTTTCTTTGCGATTTTCGTAAACGGGTTTGTCGCAGTACACATCTTCAAAGTAACCGTTGCCTAAGTCTTTTTTGCCACAGCGGACGCGTTTGGTGCCTGTCTGTACGCGCACGGTGCGGGTCTTGGTTTGATAGCCGGTCAGCACCTGATTGTAGTGGTGCACATCCTGCCGCTGCGAAATCAGTTTTGCACCCGAAGGCAACTGCCAGTCTTCTTCAATAAACGGGCGATTTTGTTCAATGGCCACGGTGCGTTCCCATTCGTGCCCTACCACTTCCACTTCAAAGCCGCGCGGCTTGAACATGTACCACAAGAAAAAAACAGCCAGCAGCACAAACGACCAGACCACGATGCGGTACTTGCGGCGGTAGCGGGCTTTATTATCGGCCGGATTGAACTTTGGCGGTGGAGTAGGCGCGGTCTCCTGACGCTGAGGCTCATCATCATATATCACTTTTTCGGTGCGGGCGATGTCTTCGTGGTTGCGCTCGTTACCACAGGCTTTGCACGCGGTATCCGTTGCTTTGTTGTCAGCGCCGCAGTAATCGCAGCGCCAGTCAGCACCTGCTTTTGCCTGCCGTACCTTGTCCGCATCGGTTACTTCGTCCGCATCTTCGGGCAGATAGAATGCAACATCTTTGCCTCGAGGCGAGCCGCAACCCACGCAATGGGTATCAGGCCCTAAATTGCCTTTCAAGCCACATACCGGGCAGTCCCATCTGCCTACTCTGATTGTCATAACGTATCGTTTACCTGATTCAGGACTTGAAGTTACTATTTTCGGCAGAAAAACAGCGGCTTTCAATCCGAGTTGGGATAAAAAATCGGATAAAACAAAAAAACCGCCTCAGCACTTGAGACGGTTTAGCGTGTTCTCGGCAGGACTCGAACCTGCAACCTTCTGATCCGTAGTCAGATGCTCTATCCAATTAAGCTACGAAAACAGCGTTTGATGCCACAAAACTATATGCTTCGCAGAATTTTGCAAGCAATTTCGCAATGAAAAATAATGACAAGACACTAATTGCCTGAAAATGAAAGACATTATTTTTGCAGGCCGATTGGCTATGTCATTTTGTCAGCCTTGGGCTTTGTGGCAAGCGAATTGATGCGCTAATAATGCTAAAATCTGACTGTAATCATGGAAGAAAATACAAACGATATTCACAACGAACATAACGACAACAATACATCGGCCGAAACTTCTCAGGAACATCATGAAGGCATTGCAGCGCACGTGCCCGAGCCTGAACCGATAGAAAAACTGCGCGATGACCTGAACGAAGCGAAGGATAAGTACCTGCGCCTCTATGCCGATTTTGAGAATTATCGCAAGCGTGTGGCTAAGGAAAAAATAGATTTTCTGACAACGGCCAACGAAGAACTCATCATAAAGTTGTTGCCTATTCTGGACGATTTTGAGCGTGCACAAAAGTCAATGTCGGCCGATGAGCACACAAGCGAAGTTGCCCGTCAGGGTTTTGAGTTGATTTATGCCAAATTTGTTAAAGTACTGGAAAGCAAAGGATTAAAGGCAATGACTGCCAAAGGCGAAAACTTTAATCCTGATTTGCATGAAGCTATTACCCAATTCCCTGCGCCTTCTGACGACATGAAAGGGAAAGTAATTGATGAGGTAGAAAAAGGTTACATGTTGGGCGAAAAAGTAATCCGTTTTGCGAAGGTTGTAGTGGGAGCATAATAATAAAAAACAAGTTTGAAGTGATGGCAGCCAAAAGAGACTATTACGATATTTTAGGCGTAGAGAAAAATGCCTCAGCCGAGGAAATCAAAAAGGCATACAGAAGAACCGCCATTAAATATCACCCCGACAAAAATCCGGGCGATAAAGAGGCAGAGGAGAAATTCAAAGAAGCAGCCGAAGCCTACGAAGTGCTTAGCAACCCCGACAAGAGGGCGCGCTACGACCGCTTTGGTCATCAAGGCGTAAACAATGGCGGCTTTGGCAGCGGCGGTGTCAATATGGAAGATATCTTCTCTCAGTTTGGCGATATCTTCGGGGGCAGCCCTTTTGGCGATATTTTTGGCAGCGGCAGACGTTCCACCCGTCGGAAAGGAACCAACCTGCGCATCAAACTCAAACTTACCCTTCAGGAAATTGCCAACGGCGTTGAAAAGAAAATTAAAGTACGCCGTCAGGTAGCTTGCAAAAGTTGTGAAGGAACAGGTGCTAAAAACGGAACCTCATTTACCAACTGTACTACGTGCAATGGTTCAGGACAAATTAAACAGGTGGTCAATACCATGCTGGGGCAGATGGTTTCCGCCAGCACTTGCCCTGCCTGTGGCGGCGAAGGTAAAATCATCAGCGAACGTTGCGGCAGTTGCGGCGGCGACGGAACTACTCTGGAAGAGGAAGTAATCCCAATTAAAATACCCGCAGGCGTAGAAGAGGGTATGCAATTGCAAATGAACGGCAAAGGCAACTTCCCTCCGCGCGGCGGTGTGCCCGGCGACTTGTTGGTGGTTATTGAAGAAGAGGAAGATGCACTCTTGAAGCGCGAAGGTACCAACGTACATTTTGACCTGCATTTGAGTTTTATTGATGCTGTTCTGGGTACTTCCGTAGAAGTTCCTACAATTGACGGTAAAGCAAAAATTGACATTGCGGCAGGTACGCAAAGCGGCAAAGTATTGCGCCTGAAAGGAAAAGGCATCAAGGAGTTGAACGGATACGGCACAGGCGACCAATTGGTGCATGTCAATATCTGGACTCCTAAAAATTTGACCAAAGAAGAACGTGCACTGTTGGAAAAACTCCGCGATTCGCCTAATTTCAAACCCAATCCCGACAAAGCCGACAGGAGCTTTTTTGACCGAATGAGGGAATATTTTCAATAAAGAGATAACCACGTAAAAATTGTTTACCTACGCGCTATTATCATTGGCAAGAAGGTGGCGAAAGTTTGTTTCGCTTATCCTGATTTATGCAATGACAGTAGCGCTTTTTAGTTCTGCCGTTTTTTTCGGCGATGCCATTCGCAGCGAATCAAAAATCATACTGGCCGACCTGCCCGAGCTTTGGGTACAACAACTGGCAGGCGGCAGATTAGTGCCCCTGAAGGCAGCGGTTGCCGATTCACTGAAAAATATACGCGGTATTCGGAGTATCCATGGACGCATCTGGGGCTACTGGTTTGATGGGGCAACCGGTGCGGTTTTCAGCATTGTGGCCGCAGACAGCACACTTGGCGGCCTCCCGCTGATGAGCCGTAGCCAACTGCAACGGTTAGATACAGGCAAAATACTGATAGGCAGCGGATTGGCCGAATTGCGCAACCTGACCGCCGGCGATTTTTTGTCCATTACCGATGTAGGCGCCGAAACGTTTCAGTTTGAAGTTGTCGGACAGTTGCCTCCCGAAACTGCCTTGCTTTCACGCGATTTGATTGTGATGCACCCCAAAGATGCGCGGCGTGTGCTGCAATATGCAGGCAACGAACTGACCGATTTGGCAGTTCGCGTAAACAATCCGGCAGAAGCTGCCAACATTGGCAAAAAAATTGACTTGCTGTTTCCCGATTTGCGCGTGGTGGCTAAGCATCAATTGGTGGCAACCTATGAGGCGCTGTTTGGCTGGCGCGGAGGTTTGGTCATGTACGGCGGCTTATTTGCCTTGCTTGCTTTTTTGGTGCTTGCATGGGAGCGCGCTTCCGGTTACAGCCGCGAAGACCGCCTCGAGCTCGGCATTTTGAAGGCATGTGGTTGGCAAATTGATGAAGTGCTGCGCCTCAAAATGCTGGAAGGATTGCTGATATCTTTTACCGCAACCGCTCTGGGTATTATTTTAGCATGGTTGCATATTTTTTTTGCTGATGCTTACCTGATTAAACCACTGCTTGCGGGTTGGTCGGTGTTGTACCCTTCTTTTCATCTTTCTCCGCACTTAGAGGGCAGCAGTTTGCTGTTTATTATGATGCTGTCTGTTGTGCCCTACATGATTGCCACGCTTATTCCTGCATGGAAAAGCGCGATTACAGACCCGGCTGAAATCGTACAAGGTTAAGGTTTTCTGTTTTACTTTGCCTTCCAAAACTTGTATTTAGGCGAAACTTTGCTTTTTTTGTCCTTTCTAAAAAACAGAAAATGAACTTTAACTCACTTTTTCGGCGCAAGAAAATACAGGATATCATTGCCGACCATGAAGGTTCTGCACATGGCGAGCTCCATAAAAATCTCAGTCTGATAGACTTAACAGCTTTTGGCATTGCGGCTATCGTAGGTGCAGGTATTTTTAGCACTATTGGTAATGCAAGTGCTGCCGGAGGCCCTGCGGTAGTATTTTTGTTCATTTTTACCGCTATCGCCTGCGGTTTTTCCGCCATGTGTTATGCCGAATTTGCCAGTACTATCCCCGTTTCGGGCAGCGCCTATACCTATGCCTATACATCTTTCGGTGAGTTAGTGGCGTGGATTATCGGGTGGAATCTGTTGATGGAATACGCTATCGGAAATATTGCAGTGGCTATTTCGTGGAGCGATTATTTCACGGGGCTAATGGCCGGTTTCGGGTGGGAGATTCCGCATTATTTCTCGATGGACTATCTTACCGCTGCAAGAGTACATGCCGAAATAACCGAGGCGCTGGCTGCCGGTAAAACACTGAACGATTTTCCGCTGTCATCCCGCGAGGCATATGCTGCATGGGAAAGTGCGCCAAGCATCGGCAACTTCCGCCTGATTGCCGATATTCCCGCATTGGTCATTGTTTTTGTTATCACCTATTTGGTGTATATCGGGATGCGGGAGACGAAGAATACTGCCAATATGATGGTTGTTTTTAAACTGGCGGTGATTCTGGCCGTAATTGCCGTAGGTGCATTTTACGTGCAGACCGATAACTGGTCGCCGTTTGCGCCTAATGGAGTAGGGGGGGTGCTCAAAGGTGTATCGGCCGTTTTTTTTGCCTACATTGGTTTTGATGCCATTTCTACAACCGCCGAAGAGTGCAAAAATCCGCAGAAAGATTTGCCTCGCTCCATGTTTTTGTCGCTGCTCATCTGCACAATTCTGTACGTAGTGATTGCGTTGATTCTTACAGGCGTTGTACCATACAAGGAGTTAGCTGTCGGCGACCCGCTGGCACATATTTTCAGCGTCATCGGGCTTAATTTTATGTCGGGTTTGGTTGCCCTGAGTGCAATTATTGCCATTGCAGGCGTATTGCTGGTATTTCAAATGGGGCAGCCCCGCATTTGGATGGTGATGAGCCGCGACGGGCTGATGCCGCCGCAGTTTGCCAAAATTCACCCAAAATATAAGACACCTTATTTTTCCACCATCATAACAGGGCTTGTAGTGGCCATCCCGGCATTGTTTATGAACCTGACGGAGGTTACAGACCTGACCAGCATCGGTACGCTGTTCGCCTTTGTGATTGTGTGCGGTGGTGTGTTGTACATGGAGCAGCACGGCTTGAATAAAAACGCGCGCTTCAAAATACCGTACATCAGCAGCCGTTGGATTATTCCGCCTGTTTTACTTGGTGTGGTTGTGCTTTTGTATATCCAAATGCCCGAAAATGTCGCCAACTTTTTTACCTACGGCGACTGGGATACTTTCAAGCATAAAATACCGATGTGGGGCTTTATTTTGGTATGCGTAGTTGCTGCAATTTACAGCGTTGTAATGCAACCTTCGTTGATTCCGATGCTGGGGCTGCTGTGTAATCTCTACCTGATGACCGAGCTTGGGCTAACCAACTGGACGCGATTCCTGATGTGGACTTTTGCCGGTATCATCATATACTTTGGGTACAGCTACCGCCATAGTAAGTTAGCCCAAAGCTAATTGCTTGATTGAGAGTCTATTTGAATTTTTCCGCGAGCGTAAAAGTGCCGCCGTTTTTGTTGTAAACCATTTCATAAACAAGGTGAAAGACTTGTGTATCGTTTTCTCCGCCTTGTTCCATAAATCCGATTTGGATAGTTGTTCCTTTTTGCGGTACTTTTACCCACTGGCTCAGGTCTGCCTCTTTGTCAGTGATGCGGATTTTCTTTGAAGTACTTTCCATGCCTTTTTCTATTTGCTTGCGCATGGCAGCAGGCATAAAACGCTCCGTTTTGTCTATCAGTTTGCCGTTTTGCAGTTCGTAGAAGGAAGGCAAGCCCGATTCGCACAGGGGGCCGCAACCAAAACCCGCAATGGCAACAAACTTGGGTGCATTGGCAGGGATGTAGTAAGCCATTTCTTCATAGCCTTCCACGCCAAGCAAGTTGTAGGCAATAAAGCCGTTTTTAATATCTTGTGTTCGAATAATGTCCTTCGCGCCTGTCAAATCCATACCCGCTTTTTTCATTTCTTCCCGATGCTCTTTCATGCGGGCGCGGTAGTAATCCATTACAGACGTCTGTGCTTGTGCCGTTAATATGCCTGCAACGCATAATATGATACCGACTACTAACTTTTTCATGCAAGTTTGATTTGACTTTCATTTTCAACTACTTGGATGGGTATAGAAACAAACATATTCATCAGTTTGCTCCCGTATTTGATGGCACGTGATTCTGTAACAACCCAGATAGACTCTAAACGATTCGCATGTGCTTGCAGAAAATTTTGGAAAACAAGTCGCGCATGTGCTTCATAATCAGTCATATACAAGCATCGGCATATCAGAGGGAAGGTGTTCGTTTCTTCAAGTTCGGCTATTTGCCGATTCAGATAAGTGCTTAACTTGTTGGCATCTGTTTCAGTAAAAATGCCATTGAAAGTAATCACGAGGCATGTTTTATCTTGAATAATCTCCCACGAGGCATGGGCTGCCCGAGTTGATTCCTGCGGATTTTCTTTACCGCTAATCAGCAGTTTTCGTAGTTTGTCTAACATGGCATTATGTGCACAAAAGTGTCTGCTTTAAGATACGCATGATTGATTGAGTTGGTTGTGGGGAGCACTTTGTAGAGGTGCTCCCTACATGGAGTTTACTTTGCAAAACGGGCTGCTACCTTCATATCTTTACCCTCATATTCGTAGAAGCCTTTGCCTGATTTGACACCCAAATGCCCTGCGCGAACCATATTGACCAGCAGCGGACAAGGTGCGTATTTGGGATTGCCAAAACCTTCATACATCACATCCAGAATGGCTTTGCAAACATCCAACCCGATGAAATCGGCCAGATGCAGAGGCCCCATGGGATGTGCCATCCCGAGCTTCATCACGGTGTCAATTTCTTCTACACCTGCCACGCCTTCAAACAGCGTGTAAATCGCTTCGTTAATCATCGGCATCAGGATGCGGTTGGAAACGAAGCCCGGGTAGTCGTTTACCTCAACCGGTGTTTTGTGCAGCGAGCGCGAAACTTCCATGATGGTATTGGTAACGGCATCAGAAGTGGCATAGCCGCGGATTACCTCTACCAATTTCATTACCGGAACAGGGTTCATAAAGTGCATACCAATCACCTGTTCGGGGCGTTTGGTGGCTGCCGCTATGCGGGTAATGGAAATAGAGGAGGTATTGCTTGCCAAAATGGCATGAGAGGGGCAAAGTTGGTCTAATTGTGTAAAAATTTTATGCTTTACGTCCACATTTTCCGTAGCCACTTCCACTACCAAATCTGCCGAGGGGGCGGCTTCTTCTAAGGCTGTGAAGGTTTTGATGCGTGCCAATGCAGCGGTTTTATCTGCTTCGGTAACAGCGCCTTTGGCTACTTGGCGGTCAAAGTTTTTAGAAATGGTATCTAATGCTTTTTTGAGGGCATCGGCAGACAAATCCACCAATGAAACTTCATAGCCGAATTGGGCAAAAACGTGTGCAATGCCGTTGCCCATCGTTCCTGAACCTATAACGGTTACATTTTTGATTGTCATGGTTGTAATTAGTTGATTTTCAGGTGATTTATTTGTGTTTCGCAGGGACACGGCACGCCTGTTGTACGGCTGTGTCCCTACACATAGCAATCAGTATCAGTTCAAATATTTTGGCAGCGTGCCTTCGTACAGTTCGCGGGCTTCGCCTACGGTAAGTACGGTGGCGCCGTTCACGTTCAGTTTACCGTCAGTGCGGACGCTGCCTAATTGTGTAAACGGTGTGTTGTGTTGTACCAGTAAGGCCTCAAATGCGGCTGCTTTGTCGGGGCTGACGCTCACTACTACGCGGCTCTGACTTTCGCCGAACAGGTAGGCATCTAAGCGAATGCCACTGTTTACGGGCACTTGTATGTCGTAGCCTAACTTGCCGTGCAGCGCCGATTCGGTGAGTGCCGTCCATAAGCCGCCGTCGGAAACGTCGTGTGCCGACTGCACCAATTTGGCCTTGATAACCGCCGCCACAGCCTGTTGCAGGTGGTATTCGGTTTCCAAATCAAAAGCAGGGGCAGGGGAGGCTTTCACGCCGCGGAATGAATAGAGGTATTCGGAGCTTGCAATGTCGTTTTTAGCTTCTCCAATGAGGTAAATCAGGTCGCCTGCTTGCTTAAAATGCAACGTCATGCGGTTTTGCCAGCCTTCCAAAATGCCCAGCATACCAATGGTTGGGGTAGGGAAGACGGCATAATTTACGCCGCCATCGCCCGATTTGGGCGTGCTTTGGTTATAGAAGCTGACGTTGCCGCCTGTTACGGGGGTTCCGAAGCGTTCGCAGGCTTTTTTCATGCCCTTGATGCTGCCGACAAACTGCCAATAGACTTCCGGCACGTAAGGATTGCCAAAGTTGAGGTTGTTGGTAATGGCTACAGGTTCGCCTCCGCTGCAAACCACGTTGCGGGCAGCTTCCGATACGGCAATTGCACAGCCGATTTCGGGGTCAGCCTTTACATAGCGACCGTTGCAATCAACCGTGATGACGATATTTTTATCCGTGCCTTTTACGTTTACGACTGCCGCATCGGAAGGTGTAACGCTATTGACGTTTGCCGTGCCTACCATGCTGTCGTATTGCTGATAAATCCAGCGGCGCGAGCAGATGTTCGGGTGTGCAATCAAGAATCTGCCGACTTCGCCGATTTGTTCGGCTGTAATATCGGGCACACTGTTAATGTCAAATTTTTTGTACTCTTGGTAGTAGGCAGGTTCGCGGTATTCTCGGTGGTATTGCGGAGCACCCCCGCCCAGTACCAAACTGTCGGCAGGCACATCGGCAACCAATTCGCCGTGCATGTAGAAGTACAGGCGCTCTCCTTCAATCACTTCACCGATTTGTACGCAATGCAAATCCCACTTGTCAAAAATGCGTTGGATGATGTCTTCCTTGCCTTTTTCTACAACCACGAGCATGCGCTCCTGCGATTCGGAGAGCAATATTTCAAAGGGTTTCATGTTGGGCTGACGTGTCGGTACACGGTCTAACCATACATTCATGCCGTGCTTGCCTTTGGCGCTCATTTCTGAGGTGGAGCAGATGATGCCCGCCGCACCCATGTCCTGAATGCCGACTACGCAGCCTGTTTCAATAATTTCCAAAGTGGCTTCCAGCAACAGTTTTTCCTGAAAAGGGTCGCCAACCTGTACGGCAGGCAGCTTTTCGGTAGATTTTTCGCTGATATCTTCCGAGGCGAAGGTTGCGCCGTGGATACCGTCTTTGCCCGTCGCAGAGCCAACAATAAATACGGGGTTGCCCGCACCGTAGGAGATAGCCCGTGCAATTTTATCGGCTTTCAGGATACCTGCCGAGAAGGCATTCACTAAGGGATTGATTTCGTAGCAGTCGTCAAAGTAAACTTCGCCGCCAACCGTAGGCACGCCGAAGGCATTGCCGTAGTCGCCGATGCCTTTTACCACGCCTTTGACTAACCACTTGGTGCGGTCGGTGTTCAGGTTGCCGAAGCGCAGGGAGTTGAGCTGTGCAATCGGACGCGCTCCCATGGTGAAAATATCGCGGTTGATGCCGCCCACGCCCGTTGCCGCACCCTGATAGGGCTCTACTGCCGAAGGGTGGTTGTGGCTTTCAATTTTGAAGGCGCACGCCAGCCCGTCGCCCAAGTCCACGATGCCCGCGTTTTCTTCGCCTGCCTTAGCCAGCATTTTAGGCGAATCTTTGGGCAGCGTTTTGAGCCAGACGATGGAGTTTTTGTACGAACAGTGTTCCGACCACATCACCGAATAGATACTCAGTTCGGTAAAGTTGGGAGTGCGGCCTAAGATTTGGCAAATCTGTTCAAATTCTTCGGGTAACAAGCCCAGTTTGCGGGCGGTTTCTACTGTTGGGAGTGCTTCCATAAAAATGCGAAAAAGAGGGGGCAAAAAGCCAAAGCAAAGGTAGGGCAAAACTCAGGATTTTTTATTGGCGATGATTCCTTGATTTGTAAAATAAGCAGTTAGTCAAATTGAAGTCCAATACTTACCACAAGGGCACAAACACACAAAAATATTGTCTTCTTGTAGCCTTGTGGTGAAGTAAACTGCCCCCCCAATAAAAAACCACCGCCCCGAATCGGTGTGCCTCAGAAGGCCAAATATTGGCAGCACCGAAATTCAGGGCAGGTGGTTTGTAGAAGATTTTTATGGAATTTGTTGGTTTTTTATTGCATTTGGAAAACAAAAGGTAGCACCATGCACTGTCTGACAGGTCGTCCGCGTTGTTTGGCCGGCGTCCAGCGTGGGCTGTTGGCAATGATGTACATCACTTCCTCATTGCGCTCAGGCGAAAACTGTAGCCATCGTGCCATTTTGGGGTGCGGTTGATTGTTTCCATGTGCGTTTTGTTTAATTTTGAAAGCATAATGCAGGCCTTACACGAAAGGTTACAGCCGCGCGAAAAAAAATCGTAGCATTAAGTTTGCGGTTGATTAACTAACAGACTTTATTTTTAGGGATTATCATGGAACTAATTGATTATCAATCGCTTGAAAGCAGAAAAAACACACTCAGAGAACAGTGGATGTCTGCCAAGCCTTTTCGCTATATTGTTTTTGAAGATTTTTTCAAGCCCGAAGCGGCGGAAATGATATTGCAGCATTACCCCGATGTTACGCAGCAGGGCTGGGGAAATACGACCTATATCAACCAGAAAAACAAGTTTGTGATGACGGAGTTTGAGCAGGGAAGCCTGCTGCAACAAACTTTTGACGAGTTGAACGGAAAGAAATTGCTGCAAATCGTAGAATACATCACAGGCATAGAGGATTTGGTAGCCGACCCCAAGCTATTTGGCGGCGGTTTACATCAGTCCACAAAAGGAGCGTTTTTGGATGTACACGTAGATTTCAACTATCACCCCGACACGCACTACCACCGTCGGATGAATATTTTAGTGTATATGAACAAGGACTGGAAGCCGGAGTACAACGGCTATCTGGAATTGTGGGATATGGACAAAAAAGAACAGATTGAATACATAGAACCCAAATTCAATCGCTGCGTGATTTTTGAAACCAACGAAATATCATTTCATGGGCATCCCAAGCCGCTGAATACGCCACCCCATTTGAGTCGGAAGTCAATTGCAGCTTATTACTACACAGCCACACGCCCCGAAGAAGAAATTGCAGCAGACCACAATACCATTTACGTCAATACCGAAGGTACGCAAGGCATAGTGAAGAATTTCTTGTCAGGGATAAAGGCTTTGGGCGAACGAATCAAAGGCAAAATCGGTTAAGCGCTTTGTTCATGTCAAAACCCCAAAATATTCTTGTAACTACTTTTTGGTCGTACAAGGATGCGCTGGTGCAAAACTGTACGCTGCCCTATCTGAAAATTATTCATAAAAACTTGCCCGAAGGCAGCAAAATATTCCTGCTCACAATTGAGCAGGAGCGTTTTGCCATTGCACCCCAAGAGCGCCGGCATATCAATGACTACCTGAGCCAGTGGAATATTGTACATTGCAGTTTCCCGTACTATTCCTACGGTTGGAAGTCCTATTTGAACTGGATGCGCATCGTGGGTGTGCTTTGGTGGACAATGCTGCGGAACAATGTCAGATACGTGCATACGTTTTGTACAACTGCCGGCATGTCTGCCTACTTGCTGTCGCTGCTGACCGGCGCTACGCTGGTGATGGATTGCTACGAACCACATGCCGAGGCCTCCGTAGAAAACAACGATTGGGAGCGCAACAGCCTGCGTTTTCGCCTGTTGTTCTGGTTAGAAAAATTGCAATCTAAAAGGGCGCGCTATGTTTTGTCCAATACGGCGGGTATGAGAGACTACGCAAAAGAGAAATACAATGCGGAATTTACTCATTTTTGCGTTAGACCCAACTGCACCAACCTTGCGCAGTTTTCCGAAGACCATGTCAAAAAGCCCGATTTACTTGCACAATATGGCTTTACCGATAAAATTGTATGTGTTTATGCAGGTAAACTGGGCGGCATTTATCTGAAAAAAGAAGTTTTTGACCTTTTTAAGGTAGCTTATGACTATTGGGGCGATAAATTCCGCATATTGTTACTTACGGCACACACGCGGGAAGAAATTGAGCAGATGGCCGAAGAAAGCAACTTAGACAGCCGTATTATTACCTCGTTGTTTGCTCCGCACAATCAAGTGCCCGATTTGATGGGGCTTGCAGACTTCGGCATTACACCCGTTAAGCCTGTGCCAACTAAGCGGTACTGCTCGCCCGTAAAAGACGGCGAATACTGGGCATTGGGGTTGCCCGTCATCATCCCTCAAAACATTGGCGATGATGCGGATATCATTGCCCGTTACGGCATTGGTGCAGTACTCCCCGAATTGTCATTGCAGGCATATGAACGTGCGGTGCGTGAAATAGACCGATTGCTGCAAGGCGACCGAGTGGCTTTGCGAGCCAAAATTCGCCGTATTGCCCAAGAATACAGAGGTTTTCATATCGCAGAAAAAGTATATGCCGATATTTATTCCGCTGTAAGCACCTAATCTGTTGGTTTTGGTGTCAATTTTGTTGCTTTTTATAAGCCGCCTTGTATCATGAACAAGCCTAAAAAAATCATATTCCTTTTATTGATGTTTCTCTTGATAGCCGGCTGGGCTTGTTCGCAGCCGCTGCAACAGTTTCAGGGAACATATACCGACTTGCAGGCAGAAGCCCGCAAACAAAACAAACCGTATTTTGTGTTTTTTTATACCAACTGGTGTATGCCTTGTCGTAAAATCATGAAGGAAGGGTTTTATGACAAAAATTTTATTAGTTATGCAGAAAAAAACTACCTTGCATACAGCGTAGATGGCGAATCTTTGGTAACGGAAGGTAAAAAACTGGCCAATTTCTACAACGTGTATTTTTACCCGATGATTCTGGTTTTTACGCCGCAAGGAAAAGTAGTAGAACGCATGGACGGCTATTTGAAGCCCGAAGAACTAACGGCACTGCTCAAACGCAACGTAAACCTGAAAGGCGAACCTACGGGAGAGTACATCTACCGCAACGATGACCCGCCAATGGCTGCCAATATAACGCCCACCGGTAAAGGGCTTTATCGCGTCCATATAGAAAAGCAAGATTCCGACGGTTACGGACTGCAACTGGGCGTATATGAAAATTATGAAGCCATTTTTAAGGAAATGGAGAAATTGCAAGCCAAACACCATCGCAATATTCTGGTGCATATCAACGAAATCAACGGCAAAACGGTATATCATCTGATTCTGGGGCCTTTTAATTCACAGCGTGCTGCCCTTACCTACGGTGAAGTATTGGAAAGCAGGTACGGTATCAAAGGAGTAGTAGTGGTGCTGGCGGCCATGAAATAGGCCAAATTTGCATACCTTGGCATCCCGTATTAACTTTGCATAGGATTAATTGAATTAATATTTTCTTCCTGCTATGGCAATAATGATAACCGATGAGTGCATCAACTGTGGTGCATGTGAGCCTGAGTGCCCCAATACCGCTATTTACGAAGGCGGTGTAGAATGGACTTGGGCAGGCGGAACCGAACTGAAAATGGTGGAAATGGAAGGTGGAGTTGTGGTAGATGGCAACGAGCCTCAGCCGCCTCTTTCAGACGAATTCTATTACATCGTTACCGATAAGTGCACAGAGTGTGTCGGTTTCCATGAAGAACCTCAATGTGCGGCCGTTTGTCCGGTAGATTGCTGCGTACCCGACCCCGATGCAGTAGAAACAGAAGAAGAATTACTTGCCAAAAAAGCGTGGCTCCATGCCGAAGCCTAATCCCTTTAAAAGTTTCGGGGAATACCTAATATTCCTCTGGCGTGCTTTCACCAACCGCGAACCGATTCGCATTTACTGGAAACTCTATATTGATGAGTGTCTGCTCATTGGTATAGATTCTTTAACGATTGTTGCCATCACCTCCACCTTTATAGGTGCAGTAACGGCTGTGCAAACCGCTTACAACTTGGTCAGTCCGCTAATTCCGGTTTATATCATCGGTGTTATCGTGCGCGATATGACCATTTTGGAGCTTGCACCCACCGTTACCGCTATTGTATTTGCCGGCAAGGTAGGTTCTAATATCGCCGGCCAATTAGGCACTATGCGTATTACCGAACAGATTGATGCGCTGGAAGTAATGGGTATCAACTCTACTTCGTTCTTGGTATTGCCCAAAATTTTTGCAGGAATTACCATGTATCCTTTGCTGGTAATTTTGGCGGGTTTTTTGGCCATCTTGGGCGGATATGTTGCCGGAACGTTGGGCGGCTTAATCACTCCCGACGAATATATTTACGGCATCCGTGCCGATTTCATTGAGTTCAACGTAACCTTTGCGCTTATCAAATCCTTTGTATTTGCTTTCCTGATTACAAGCATCTCCGCTTTTCAGGGCTATTATACGCAAGGAGGCGCTTTGGAAGTAGGTATTTCGAGTACCAAAGCGGTAACTAACAGTTGTATCGCGCTTTTGCTGGCAGACTACCTGCTGGCCGAACTTCTGGTTTAATCGGCTGTAAAGTGATTGAAGTTAAAAATATCAACAAGTCATTTGGCGACAAACAGGTATTGTTTGACGTGAGTGCCGTATTTAAGCCCGGTATCACTAACATGATTATCGGCGGCAGTGGTACGGGCAAAAGCGTATTACTCAAAAATATTGTGGGGCTTGTAGTACCCGATACGGGCAGCGTGCTGTTCGATGGGCGCGACTTCCACAACGGCTCGCGCGAAGAGAAAAAAGCATTGCGGCAGGAAATAGGCATGCTTTTTCAAAGTGCGGCGCTGTTTGACTCCAAAAATGTAGAAGAAAATGTCCGTTTCCCTTTGGACATGCTCTCCAACATGCCCATGGATGAAAAAATGGACAGGGTCAATTTCTGCCTGAAGCGTGTGGGGCTTGAAAATGTGAATAAAAAAATGCCTTCCGAACTCAGCGGGGGCATGAAAAAGCGGGTAGGCATAGCCCGTGCTATTGCCTTGCAAACCAAGTATTTGTTTTGCGATGAGCCCAACTCAGGCCTTGACCCGCTGACCTCCATTATGATTGACAACCTGATTCATGAAATTACGACAGAGTATAACATTACCACAGTGATTGTTTCGCACGATATGAACTCTGTTATGGAAATAGGCGAGCATATTATTTTCATGTATCGCGGGGCAAAACTCTGGGAGGGCAATAATGAAACCATCTTTGATTCGGACGTGAAAGAATTGAACGAGTTTATCTTCTCCAACAAATTGATGCGCCGTTTCAAGCAATAATCGTGTAAGTTTTTGCATGAAATTTGTAGTGTTTATGCTATACCGCCAAGAACACTAACTATGGCTTATGCAACCATTGATGAAAGCAATCTGCCTATTGTACTGATTACTTTTAGCGAAAAAGAACCCACGCGTGAGGAGTTTGACGCGTACCTCGATGCTATGTACAAAATCTATGCACGGCGACAGCCTGTAAGTTTTGTTTTTGATGCAACTAAGGTGAAATACTTAGGGTCTGAGTTCCGAATTAAGCAAGGAAACTGGCTCAAACAACACAAGGCACTGATAGGGGAAGTGCAAAAATGTTTGGTTTTTGTCATTCCCAATATGATGGTGCGCTTTATTCTGGATGCTGTATTGCTCATTACGCCCTTGCCGGCACCGTATGTGGTGGTAAAAAGTGTAGAAGAAGGTTTTGCAGAGGCCGCCAAGCGGTTGCAATTATCACAGGGCGTTTAACAAATCGCTTAATTTGAATACTCAAAGAGTCATTCTGTGATTTTTCAGAATGACTCTTTGAGTTGATTGACGAGTTGATTTCAGCGCGCGGTGATATTGAATACAACTTTGCCCACTGTAATGGAGGGTCTGCTTCCTCCCGACGTAGGGCGGAAAGATACTTCTTTCAAGGCTTCCTCATACAACCGTGCGATTGAAGGGCTTACCGAGCGGTAGAGCAGCCGAACGCCGACTACTTCTCCGTTTCTGTCCACGCGGATTTCAAACTCCAACCTTCCCGTTTCTCCAGTGCGGTCATTGACCACGGGTTTAGTATCCCACGTCCAGCCGGCGAGGTCTAATGAGGTGCCGCCGCCGCTTCCTAACAGCGCATCGTTATTGAGGCTGCCGTCCGGTTTTCCTTGGTCGCCTGTTGCCCCCGATACATTGCCGTTATTATTGGCCGTGTTTTTATCGCCTGTACCCTTGCCGCTGTCTGTGTTGCTCGGTTGCTCCGATTTTTGCGGTTGCTCCGAAGGGCGGGTAGTTACGGGCTGCGTAGAGGTTTTTTTTTCCTCGCGTACATCTGGACTGTTGCGGTCTTCGGTAGTTACAGGCCGTGCCGTAGGTTGCTCCACTCTTTCGGGCGTGCGCTCAACCGACTGCGTAACGGGTTTAGTCTCGTTGGTTGCAGCAGGGCGAGTAACCGAAGGGCGTGCATCTTCTAAGTTTTTGTTGTTGTTAGCTTTTGACTGGCTTTGAACTTTACCGCTGCCTGCGTTGTCTTTGCCAAAATTAACCCCTCCCTCAATCTCCAAGGTTGGAACAAACGGAGGCGGGTCAGGACGTGTCCATACGACTGTAAAAATGAAAATAGCCAACAGGATAGCATAGATTATCAGGGTGAGAATGCCTGCTATCCGGCGGTCTTTGGCTTCGCGTTGTAGGCTGTTCATGGCTAATCGGGTTTGGTAGCAATGGAGACCTTTGCTTTTAGTTTGGCAGCTATACCCGCTACATCCACTAAGTACTGTACGGGAACGTCTTTATCTATTTGCAAAACAACCACCCCGTCTTCGCGGTCGCGCAGTTGTGCGCGCAGTTCGCGTTCCAAACGGTTGTAATTAACGCCTATCTCATTGACAAAATACATCATTTCTCCTCCTCTGCCTTTTTTTACACTGACACTGATTTTAGGAATCACCTTGCCGCCCGCTTTGCTGGTAGGCAGGTTGATGTTAAGCCCTGAGGGTGTAACAAAGTTGGAGGTCAGCAAAAAGAAGATGAGCAGCAGAAAAACCATGTCCGTCATAGACGACATGTTGAAGTCGGGACTGATTTTATTTTTTGAACCAAGTGCCATAAGTTTTCAGGATAAATGTAACAAGCTGTCAATTAATTGTATCAACCCTGATTAGGCATGAGGGCGTTCCAGCAATTCCATGAACTCGATGGTGGTAAGCTCCATGTTGTAGATTACCTTCTGAATTTGCGTTACCAAGTAGTTATAGCCTACATAGGCAATAATGCCTACAAACAAGCCCACTGCGGTTGTAATCATAGCCTCGTAGATGCCGGAGGAAAGCAGTTTTGGGCTTACGGAGCCTTCCTGTTGCGCAATGGCGATAAAAGCCGAAATCATACCGGTTACTGTGCCGAAGAAGCCAATCATGGGGGCAGCTCCTGAGATAGTCGCCAAAATGCCTAAATTTTTTTCCAATCGGTAAATTTCCAATTTGGCAGCGTTTTCTACGGTAGCTTCTATGCTCTTCATATCAAAACCAAGTTTGCCGATACCGCGGTCTAACATTCGCGAAATGGGGTTGTCTTCCTTTGCACAAATGGCGCGGGCTTTTTGCACATTGCCTTCCAGCACTGCTTTTTTGACTTTTTCAAACAGTTCTTCGGGGTTTTGAGAAGCCCGTGTGATATTCAGATAGCGTTCAATAAAAATAAAGATAGCGGCGGCGCCAAGCAGTGCCAGCGGAATCATAATGAGTCCGCCTTTCATTAAAAGGCTAATTAGTGAAATCTCATCCTGAACGTCGTAGCCGCCGTTGGCTAAAGTATCTGCCTGCAAGAGTAGCATAGTTGAATCGTTGGGTTTAAAATTGGGGTAATGGGTTGTTTGCCGCTAAGTAAGATAAGTTTTTTTGAATTTTACGCGGTTGGCAGCAAGTTTTCACTGCCAATTTTGTTATGGCAGGCATTTAGCAGCGTGCCGTGCTTACACATGCCTGCTGCAAATCCGATGCTGTTGCTGTGTTTGCACAGCTTTCATTATCGGAAAAGCACAAGTAAACAACGGTAAAATAATAAATTATCGTGCCAATTATTTTTCAGGCATGAAAACAAGTTCGCTGAGGCGTTCTTCTGCAAAAACCTCACAGGCAATTTCCTGCAAGTCGGTTGCTTTAATACGCTCAATTCGCCCGAAAATTTCGTTCAGGCTTTCCACACGCCCGAGGTCTAATATGCTTTTGCCCATCATCAGCATCATTCCGTGGTTGCTTTCCTCTGCCATGGCAAGCTGTCCCATCAGTTGCTGTTTGCTGCGCTGCAATTGCAAAGTGCCAAGCGGTTGTTCGCGCAGTTTCTGCAACTCTTTCATTACCAAACCCTTGCACTTGTTGAGCGTATTGGGGTCGGTGGCAAAGTAAATGCTGAATGTTCCGGCATCTAAGTAGATATTATAGCCCGAGTCCACGCTGTAAACCAATCCGTGTTTTTCGCGCAGGCTCATATTGAGGCGCGAATTCATGCCCGGCCCGCCCAGCAGGTTGTTGAGCATAAAAAACGGGATGCGTTTTTCATCGTACAGGCTGTATGCATGTCCGCCAATGAGGCAATGTGCCTGATGAATAGGGCGGTGTTGTACAAGGCTTTGGGGGATGTAATGCTGCGGTTTTTGCCGATTGAGCGAAGCATTGAACTGCGGCAAGTCGCTCAGATATTTCTCTGCCAAATATTTGGCTTTTTCAAAGGGAATATTTCCCGTAACAGATATTACAATGCGGTTATTTTGCATATTACCGCGCACGAACTCCAAAAAATGCTGCCGTGTGAAGCTGCCCACGCTTGCCGTTGTTCCCACGATATTCCAGCCCAACGGATGCCCGGGGAAAAGGATTTCATCAAACGCATCGTAGATGGCATCGGCGGGGTCATCTTCGTACATCGCCATTTCCTCCAAAATCACCGTTTTCTCTTTTTCAATCTCTTTTTCGGGAAAAGTGGAATGGAAAGCAATGTCTGCCAGTAGTTCCAGTGCCTTTTCAAAATGTTGCTCCATCACCGAAGCGTGAAAGCATACCTTTTCTTTGGTGGTATAGGCATTGAGTTCGCCGCCTACGTCTTCCAGACGGCTCAGTATATGGTACGTTTTGCGTTTTTCCGTGCCTTTAAACGCCATGTGTTCCCAAAAATGGGCAATTCCCTGCTCGTGGGGGCGTTCATCGCGGCTGCCGACATCCAGAATAATGCCGCAATGAGCAATTTTGGTGTGTGTTACGCGCTTGTGTACCAAACGCAAACCTGAAGGAAACTCGTAGAGTTCGTAATCTTTCATAGGACTTGCAAAGGTACGCGATTATCGGGTAAAATGGCCAATGTGCCTATGCCGAAAAATAAATCCGCTTCACGCGCTCGCCGATACCCGTCAGTACTTCATAAGGGATTGTATCTAACTGATTAGCAAGTTGTTGCAGTGTTTCCGCATCGTAAAATACCAATGCTTCGTCGCCCTCCTGTGCTTCGGGGATGTGTGTAATGTCTGCCATGCACATGTCCATACAAATGCGCCCGACTGTGGGGGCTTGTTTGCCGTGAATCCAGAAGTGGCCTTTGCCATTGCCCAACATGCGCCGATAGCCGTCCGCATAGCCAATAGCCAGCGTTGCAATGCGCGAGGGGCGTGTGATTTGCCCATGCCTGCCATAACCGACCGTATCGCCCGGTTGCAGATTTTTGATTTGCGAAATGGTAGTTTTTAACGTAGCAACTGCCTGTAAGTGAGATTGTTGAATACCGTTGGCTTCAATGCCGTACAGGCCGATACCCAACCGAACCATGTCGTACTGTGCATCGGGGAAGCGCACAATACCGGCCGAATTGAGGGCATATTTCAGCATGGTTTTCCCATAGGCGTGTTCTACCTGTGCCGCCGCCGATTCAAACAAGTGCAGTTGTTGTTGCGAGAACGTTGCCAATCGCTCCTCATCGGCACCTGCCAGATGTGTAAAAATGCCGCTGATAGATAGGATGTCCTTGTGTTGTCTAATTATTTCACAAAGTCTGCCGATTTCATTGGGTAAAAAACCCAAACGATGCATACCTGTATCTATTTTCAGGTGAATAGGCGGGGAAGATTCGGCCGCAGCGTTGAATCGCAGCCACTCTTGCAGGATGCGGAAGCCGTAAATTTCGGGCTCGAGTCGGTAGCTGTGCAAAAGAGCGAAACTGTCTGCCGAGGGGTTCATTACCATCACAGGCAGCGAAACGCCTTGTTGCCGCAGGGTAATGCCCTCATCGGCATAGGCAACCGCCAAATAATCACAGCCTTTCTGTTGCAGATATTGGGCAATTTCGTGGCTGCCGCTGCCGTAGGCAAAAGCCTTAACCATTGCCATTATTTTTACGCCGGGTTTCAACAAACTTTTGTAATAGCCCAAGTTGTGTCCAACCGCATCCAGATTAATTTCTAAACGCGTGCCGTGTATTTTTTCTTCCAAACGAGCAACAATTTGCTCAAAACCAAAACTTCTTGCACCTTTAATCAGAATATTTTCTTCTATGAAAGTAAGCTCGGCGCGGTCAATGGCTGCCAGCAGTGAAGCCGTATCGGCAAAATTTTGTACAAACAAATCAGGTGGAACTTGCAGGTTTGCCCATTCCTGTCCCACGAGCAACAGTCGGCTGACATCAAAACGACCGATGAGCGCCTCTACTTCGCGGCAAATAGCTTCGTGCGAAAGTCCGCTTTGCAGCATATCGGACAGAATCAGGGTACGGGGGCGATTGGGCACTGCATGGAGTGCCAGAAATTCCAGCGCTACGCGCAGACCTGCCAAATCGTTGTTGTAGCTGTCGTCAATCAATGTGCAGCGATTGATACCCTTTTTGCGCACCAAACGCATGGCGGGTTGCATGTGCGAGTTTAATATTTTTGACAGTGATTTGTCTATATAATCTGCATCTTTGGTCAAATGCCACATGGCAATTATGCAGTGCAGAGCATTTTCCAGTGAGGCAGAGTCGGCAAACGGCAATTGTAAGCGCTTAGGTGATGCGTTGAAATAGATATCCAGTACCGTTTTTCGGGTATTTTTTTCTATGATTTTGATTTTAACGACATCGTTTTCATTGGTGCCCCAACTGATAAGTTGGCAGTTCGGGTGAGAAAAATGCCAGTTGAGAATTTCATCGCGTAGTTCCTGCTGTGCGCTATTGAAAATTATTACTTCCGATTGGTTGAATAATTGCAGCTTTTCTCTGATTTTTTCGCTCCTGCTGCTGAATCCTTCATCATGGGCTGTACCGATATTGGTAAAAATCCCGATAGTAGGACGAATTACCTGTGCCAGAGGTTTCATACTGTCGCGGGTGGAAATACCGGCCTCAAAAATTGCCAGATTGTGTCGGTCGCTCATCTGCCAAACTGACAGCGGTACGCCTAATTGCGAATTATAACTTTTGGGACTTTTAATAATGTTAAATTTTTCTGCCAGTAACTCTGCCAACCACTCTTTTAGAATGGTTTTACCGTTACTGCCTGTAATCCCTACAACCGGATAGTGAAAGCGCTGTCTGTGCAAGGCACAGAGTTCCTGCAAGGCAATCAGCGGGTTATCTGCCACAAAAAAATGCCCGTCTAACCCTTCGGGTACCCAACGAACGATGAAAAAGCGAACGCCCTTGGCGTGTACATCAGCCAGAAACTGATGGCCGTCCGTGTGCTTACCTGAAAGTGCTATGAATATGCTTTCATCGGCATTTTGAGGCGTAATAGAGCGGCTGTCTATTTGAAGTTGTCGCCCTTCGGCCACCCTGTAAAAGTCTTTCGCATTATCAAAAGTTAGATGCATAGGTAATTCTACTTAGATAAGTTGAGTAATTCTCAGGATTTACACGCAAAGAAAGAGAATATACCTTTGCAATATCTATTAATTGGATTAACGCCAAGTGGCATTAAGATAATTAATAAGGGGTAAATTTAAACAACGCTGGAACAGTCGCACTAATATTTAGCGCGACTGTTTTTTTGTTGCCGTCCGCAGAGGCGGCCTGCTAATATTTCTCTGATAAATGTTAGCCGTGCGTTTTACTTGTTTAGCACTACTGCACTATCTTTGTAAGCAACAATTAGTTTAATAAATCCATAACTTTTTCAAGAGAATGGCATTCGATATAGAAATGATTAAGGCCGTTTACGCACGCATGGGCGAGCGTATAGAAGCGGCAAGAAAGGTGCTGGGAAGACCTCTGACGCTGAGTGAGAAAATATTGTATTCTCATTTATACAAAGACCAGCCGTTGGCGGCCTTTGAGCGTGGCAAAACTTATGTTGATTTTGCACCAGACCGAGTAGCCATGCAGGACGCAACGGCACAAATGGCCTTGTTGCAATTCATGTCTGCGGGTATTCCGAAGGTGGCCGTGCCTTCTACCGTACACTGCGACCACCTCATTCTGGCAAAAACAGGTGCTAAGGAAGACCTCAAAGTAGCCAACGAAACCAACAAAGAGGTTTATGAGTTTTTAAGTTCTGTATCGAATAAATACGGCATCGGCTTTTGGAAGCCCGGTGCAGGTATCATCCACCAAGTAGTGCTGGAAAACTATGCCTTCCCCGGTGGCATGATGATTGGCACCGACAGCCACACGCCTAATGCAGGCGGTTTGGGCATGGTTGCCATTGGTGTTGGTGGTGCCGATGCGGTGGACGTGATGGCCGGCATGGCTTGGGAGTTAAAAATGCCAAAACTGATTGGCGTGAAACTCACCGGCAAAATGAGCGGTTGGACTTCTGCCAAAGATGTTATCTTGAAAGTGGCAGGTATTCTCACCGTATCGGGCGGTACGGATGCTATTGTAGAATATTTCGGCGAAGGTGCGGATAATATTTCTGCCACAGGCAAAGGAACCATCTGCAATATGGGTGCAGAAATCGGTGCCACAACCTCTATTTTCGGTTATGACCGCCATATGTACGATTATCTGGTAGCAACAGGCCGTCAGGATGTGGCAGAGCTTGCCGAGCAACACAAGGCTCACCTGCGCTCCGATGACGATGTTTATGCTAACCCTGAAAAATATTTTGACCAACTGATTGAAATCAATCTGGACGAGCTGGAGCCGCACATCAACGGCCCTTACACACCCGATTTGGCATGGCCGCTCTCCAAATTTGCGGATGCAGTTCGCGAAAAAGGTTATCCTGCCAAGTTAGAGGTAGGTTTGATTGGTTCTTGTACCAACTCTTCCTACGAAGATTTGACCCGTGCCGCTTCCTTGGCCAAGCAAGCAGTAGATAAAAAGCTGAAAGCCAAAGCAGAGTTTACAATTACCCCGGGTTCTGAGCAGGTGCGCTACACCGCAGAACGCGACGGTATTTTGGGTGTTTTTGACCAAATCGGTGGGGTAGTGCTGGCAAATGCCTGCGGCCCTTGCATTGGTCAGTGGTCGCGCCACGTAAATGACCCCAACAAGCCGAACTCCATCATTACTTCGTTCAACCGCAACTTTGCCAAGCGCAACGATGGCCTTTCTTCTACTCACGCTTTCGTAGCTTCACCTGAAATTGTTACGGCATTTGCCATTGCCGGAGATTTGACTTTCAACCCAATGAAAGACAAACTCATCAACGAAGACGGACAGGAAGTAATGCTGGATGAACCGCAAGGCCTCACTGCGCCTCCGAAAGGCTATGCAGTGGAAGATGCCGGCTACCAAGCTCCGGCGGAAGACGGCAGCAAGGTACAGGTAATTGTAAGCCCGACTTCTGACCGCTTGCAGATTCTGGAACCTTTCAAACCATGGGAAGGAACAGACTTGAAAGGTTTGAAACTCCTCATCAAGGCAAAAGGTAAGTGTACTACCGACCATATTTCCATGGCTGGCCCTTGGTTGAAGTATCGCGGCCACTTAGACAATATTTCTAACAACCTGCTGATTGGCGCTACGAATGCCTTCAATGGTGCTACTAACAGCGTGAAAAACCAACTCACAGGCCAATATGGCGAAGTTCCTGCCGTACAACGCGCCTACAAAGCAGCAGGCATAGGTTCAATCGTTGTAGGCGACGAAAACTACGGCGAAGGCTCGAGCCGTGAGCACGCCGCCATGGAGCCGCGTCATTTGGGCGTTCGCGTGATTCTGGTAAAATCTTTTGCCCGTATCCACGAAACCAACCTGAAAAAACAAGGTATGCTCGCGCTGACTTTTGTCAATAAAGAAGATTACGACAAAATTCAGGAAGATGATACCATTGATGTAATCGGTTTGACGGAGTTTACCCCGGGTAAAAACCTAACTATCCGCCTGACTCATGCAGACGGTTCTGTGGAGGAGTTCCCCGTGAAGCATACTTACAACGAGCAGCAAATCGGCTGGTTTAAAGCGGGTTCTGCGCTCAACCTGATTGCAGCCAAAGGTAAGTAAGGAATACAAGTTTTGGAAAAACAAAAGCCACTCCTGTCTTTTTAGGAGTGGCTTTTGTTTTTTAAAGGGTACAGAGACTTCCAAAAAGCACGCAAAAAGTTTTGTATATACCTTGATTCCCCCAATACAATTTGCTTGCTCACAGTTTTAGGTGGTTTTGTTTTTTTTCTTCTTCACTTATTTGGTTGGTTCTGTCCGATACCTGTCGTACAGTTTCATCCATTTTTTGAACTGTTTTATCCAATAAGTCAATTAGGTAGGGGTTGTAAATGCCCTGATTCATATCCATTTTGATGAGATTCATCAGCCCCAGCAAGGTTGCAATCGGGGCGCGCATTTGATGGGAGTTGATATGAGCAATTTCATCAATGGTTTGCATGTGCCTGCGCTGGTTGTTGTGCAAGCGCTGCCTGATACGCCTGATGACCAGATAAACTGCCGTTCCAGCAAACAAAAATATAAATATTCCGGCAATAATTAAAAGCCTATTGTAGGCAATTTGCTGTGTTTGTAAGCTGATTTTTAGTTGATTTTCAGCATTTTTTATTTTTTGAAGTTCCAACTCGGCAGCCTGTTTTTTGAGTTGCTGTGTTGTGCTTTCCTGCTCTTTTTCCAATAGTTTCTTTTGTGAACTAAGCAACGACAGTTCCAACTGCTTTTTTTCGGCAACCATTTCCTTTAATTGGGCTTCTTGCCCGAGCAAACGGATGATTTTTGCCTGCCGCTCGTTGTCCATGGCCTGTAACCGAGCATTCCATTGCAATCGTTCTATTTCAGCCTGTTGTTGCTGCAAGTCGTATCGCGATTTTGCCTGTTCGGTAAGCCGCTGTTTTTCGCTGTTAAACAGTAGTTGATTGAGTGAATCGCTCATCATCTTATATCGCAATGCCTGTTTAAAATCTTGTTTTTTGACATATAGATTGCATAGGTCGTCTGTAATAGATTTAGTCAGACTTGTCAGATTATTTTCGGTAGCCATGGCAAATGCTTTTTGCAGATAATAATCGGAGCTGTCAATATTGCCGATTTCCATATGATAAGCGCCTAAATTGCCCCAAGAAGTAGCTAAAATGGATACATCACCTACTCGTTCGGCAATTGCCCGTGTTTGATGCAAGTAATGAATCGCTTCTTTAAATGCTTTTTGGTCGGCGTAGATAATTCCGATATTGCCCAAACTGTTGGCAACTCCGCGCAAGTCATTTATTTGTTTTTTCAAAGCCAATGATTTTAACTGATTCTTAATGGCTAATGTGTAATTTTTTTGGTTTTTGTAATAAATAGCAATATTGCCAAGGGCTGCTGCCTGCAATTGTTTGTTATCAATTTGCTCGGCTTGTGCGAGCGCCTGCCTGTAATGTGTAATGGATTGCAGGGTGTCGCCCATTTTCTCGAACAAAACACCCATATTGTTCAGCGTGCGGGCAATGCCGTATTTGTTTTGCAAGGCTCTGTCTATGGCGATAGAGGCGGCATAGGCTTCCATTGCCTCCGGCCACATACCCCACATGCGATAAATAGAACCTACGGCTTGCAGCATATCTGCCTTCAATGTTAAAAGGCTGTCCGGTAGTGTATTTTTAGCATCCAGATAGTTAAGGCCTTTTTGCAGCAATTGAAAAGCCTGTGAATATTCTCCCAAAGAGAGGTAACATTGCCCCATCAGATAGTGCGCATCGGTATAAGCCCACTCGTTGCGCTCGGCAGTTGCAATTTGTAAATATTGTTGTGCTGTTTTGAGCGCTTCTCGCGGTTGAGAATACAGCAACTTGCGGGCTTCTGCTGCTTGTTTTTGCCAAATAGTCAGGTCTGTCTGCGCACTTGCAGTTATAGCCAGCGAGATAAAGCAAATGATAAGACAGAAATTCCGTACAAGCGCATTGTCCATGATTTGAGTAATATACTGCCAAAAATAAATACAATTTTTGCAAAATTTACCCACGTTACAACATCAATCATTAGAACGCATCCTAATGTATGTTATTGCAAGATATGGCTAAAAATTGCATTTCCGGCGAATCTGTATTTGCTTTGTATCTACTTTAGCTACGAATTGGCATGAATCTGAAACTGCGTAACCCGCTTGCTTTTTTTGACTTAGAAACCACAGGCACGAATATCACAACCGACCGCATCGTAGAAATTGCGGTTGTGAAAGTAATGCCCAATGGCGAGCAATTGACCAAAGAAACCCGCATCAACCCGACCATCCCCATTCCTTACGAGGTAAGTCTGATTCATGGCATTTACGATGAAGATGTGCAGGATAAGCCTACTTTTAAGCAAATAGCTAAAGAACTTGCCAATTTTTTGGAAGGTGCCGATTTGGCGGGGTTTAACGTGCTGAAATTTGATTTGCCTATGTTGGCCGAAGAATTTCTCAGAGCCGGTGTAGAATTTGATCCAAGTACCCGAAAAGTGGTAGATGTACAGCGCATTTTCCATCTGATGGAGCCGCGCACGCTTTCGGCTGCCTATAAATTTTACTGCCAGAAGGAGTTGGTAAATGCGCACAGTGCCCTTGCCGATACTATTGCTACTTTTGAGGTGCTCGATGCACAGGTAGAGTACTACAAGGAAGTGGCCGTTAATGGCAAAGACGGTGTCCCGTTCTATCCCGTGCAAAACGACATACAGGCGCTGCATAATCTGACTGCTTCCAACATGGTGGATTTTGCAGGGCGGATTGTGCTGGACAATAAAGGTGTGCCGATATTTAACTTTGGCAAACACAAAGGCGTGCCGGTTTTAGAGGTGCTCAAAAAAGAACCTACTTACTACGACTGGATGATGAACGGAGATTTTCCGCTCAATACCAAGCAAAAACTGACGCAAATCCGATTGAGCCAGTTTAATCAAAAATAACTTGTGCTGACGCTGCGCCACCAATATCATCTGCTGAAATTCAAGTTTGAGGCCGGCACATCGCGCGGTGTGCTGACCGAACGGCCTGTTTGGTTTGTTTTTTTAACAGATACCCGAACAAACTTGTGCGGTATCGGTGAAGTAGCTCCGCTGGCAGGCCTGAGCGTTGATTTTTTCCCCGATTACGAACAAAAAATTGCATTGCTGGAAAAAAGTTTGCACCAAGTGCAATTTCGGGATGCCCGCGATATTACCCAAGAATGGATTGACCAACAGACAGAAAATCTGCCTGCACTTCGGTTTGCTCTCGAAACAGCCGTGCTGGATTTGCAAAACGGCGGTAAGCGGATGATTGCCGACAATCCATTTTATCATGGTGCCATGTCCATCCCGATTAACGGGCTTATTTGGATGGGCAATGAGGCATTTATGTTGCAACAGGTGGAAGATAAGTTGGCAGCGGGTTTTTCCTGTCTGAAAATGAAAATAGGCGCGATAGATTTTGCTGCTGAGTTGAATATTTTGGCAGGTATCCGCAAAAGATTTTCACCCGATGAAATCACCCTCAGGGTAGATGCCAACGGTGCTTTTACGCCTGCGGAAGCACCGTTGAAATTGGCTGCACTTGCCGATTTTCATATCCACTCCATCGAGCAACCCATCAGGCAGGGGCAATGGGATGCCATGGCACAACTGTGCCGCGTTTCACCTGTGCCTGTGGCATTAGATGAAGAACTCATCGGTATTCATTCAAGGGATGAGAAAAAGCGGTTGCTGGAAACACTCCGCCCACCGTATATCATCCTGAAACCCGGCCTGTTGGGCGGTTTGGCGGCCTCTGCCGAGTGGATTGAACTTGCCGAGCAAATGGGTATCGGCTGGTGGATTACCTCTGCGCTGGAATCCAATATCGGGCTGAATGCCATCTGTCAGTTTACGGCTTCCTACCAGCCTGCCATACCGCAAGGTTTGGGTACAGGGCAATTATACCACAATAATATAGATTCGCCGCTGGTGGTAGCCAACGGGCACATCAGCTACACTGGCGAAGGAAAATGGGGCATGTAGGCTTTATCAGCCGCGTTTTTTAGAGCCTCTTACTTTGTCCTGATGCGGGTCGCGTTTCATTTTCCTGAAACCTTCTCCGATTTTCGGGTTTTTGCCGGTGTAGAACCACGACTTCAAAAACCAGTGATTTTTGCCAAAATATTCCGCGCCTTCGTGCATATGAATCATGCGAACATGACAAGATTCTAAACGGCACTTGCGAATTTTGCCTTTCTTTTTGCCTTCGCTTGCTTGTGCCTGTGCTTTTTTCCCGCCACCGAACATGCTGCAAGAAGGTGCCGCTGCCAACAAAACAAGCAACAGTAAAACTCTGAAAAAAACGGTTTGCCAATTCCTCATACCGTAATAACGCACAACGTCTTGTTTTCGTGCTATAATCGCAAAAAATTGTCCAAAATTTTAGCGCCTACTGCACCGCTTTTTTCGGTGTGGAACTGTACGGCATAGAAGTTATCCTTGTGCAGCGCTGCCGAAAAGTCCAAGCAATAATTGCTTTTGGCAATGGTATAAGGCGAAAGTTCGGCATAGTAGCTGTGCACGAAATAGACATAAGCGTCTTGTTCCGAGATGCCCGCAAACAACGGCGAATGCATGTCAAACAAATTGTTCCACCCGATTTGCGGCACTTTCACAGTTGCTTTTTGTTCTTCGGAAGGCTGAAAACGGCGTACTGCCACATCAAAAATGCCCATGCATTCCGTGTTATTTTCCTCTGAATAGCGGCAGAGCAGTTGCAGCCCTACGCAAATACCCAACACAGGTTGTTGCAGATTCTTAATGATGGTATCCAAGCCGCGTGCCCTGAGGTAGTTCATTGCAGTACTTGCCTCGCCCACACCCGGGAAAATAACTTTATCTGCCCGTTGCAGCACTTCCGCTTCATCGCTGACAATCGGTTCTATGCCCAAGCGGTTGAGCGCATAAATGACAGACTGTGTGTTTCCGGCATTGTACTTGACAATGGCAATGTTCATAGCTATTGTTTTTTTAAGTAAAACAGGCTGCGAATTTAAGGGCTGGGGCTTTAAAACAAATTCATCTGTTCGGCTTTTGCGGCAAATTGCGGGCGTTTTAATGTCAAACCAAGGCGTTTATTGAGGTTATCAATCAGATAATCAGCCAATTGTGGTGATAGCACGTTGTCGGGTTCGTGTACAAAAAAATAGACAGCCTCCATGCCTTTCTCCAACCAGTTTTGCAGGCGGCTTATCCATTCGTCAATGCGTGTGTAGTCGGTAGGGTGCAGGCTGTTGCCTACGAAGCGAATAACTGCCGTGCGCGTTGTCAGCCGTTGGTGCAATACATCGCGCCTACCTGCTACATCACAGATGACGGTACTTACGCCAAGTTCCTCCAATACTTTTGCGGCTTCGTCAAAGTGCCGTTTGCCCGAATTTCCCTTAAACCATGCAGGGTGGCGAAACTCCACTGAAAGCGGAACATCCGACGGAAATTTTTGCAGATACAGCGTCAGAACAGGCAAATGCTCAGGTGCGAAGTAGGGGGGAAGTTGCAGAAAACAAATACCCAGACGCTCGCCAAGCCCAACCACTTGTTCGCAGAACATAGCCGTAAGCGATTCGGCATTTTGCAGCATCAACTGATGGCTGATTTCCTGCGGGATTTTGGGACAAAAGCGAAACCCAGCGGGCGATTCGGCACTCCATCGGCGGATGGTGGCATCGTCAGGGATGCGATAATGCGTAGTATTGAGTTCTATGGTGTTAAATTGTCGGCTATAATGCCGCAAGTAGTCTTTTTCACGGGCATTGGTCGGATAAAGTGCTCCTACCCACTCTTTGCAAGCCCATACCGGACAACCGATATAAAACTGTGGCGTATTTTGGCGGCAGTCGGGCAAGGCAGCCCAGTCGGTAGAGTCAAGGGGCAGGGTGAAATCTACCCCCGAAATATCGTCTAATTTGCCGAAGTCCATCTCGCCTTACTTATGCAACAGCCAATTGATGGCATCTTGCTGATTGTCAAAATATTTAGTGATGAACATTGCATCTGCATCTTCCATGGTTTGCTCAATGGAAACTTGCGAGAAAAAATCTTTACTCACCATATAAGCAAATTTCTGAATACCGGCTTTTAACGAACGAGGGTGGATATTTTCCTGCACCCATTCTTGCGTCTCCGGAATGACCGTCATGGCAAATGCACTTGTATCAATGAATGAAAAATGCGGGTGGTACTGCTCGGCTATTTCAGCATATTTGGTCAGTTCTGCTTTAAAAATATCATCGGTCATTGTGACAGTTTCCGGAGACCATATTACCTTAATAAGTTGATTTTCAGGTACAACTTCCAATGTAACATAAGGACTTTGATAGACTTGCATAGGCGTAAGAGAGTTTAAAGGTGTCAGGTATCAATAATTTGCGCAGCGTACTTCACTGTTGTTCAAAATCCGATTGATGGAGTGAACCATGTACCATGAGTTCACCTTATTGGCATGATGCAGAGAGATAATGGTGCGGTTGCAATCCACAATGCGAATCAGCATAGGGGTTGCACCTTGCCAAAATCCTTTGTGGTAGATAATTTTTTCGCCAAAATTAGTTTCTGAGATGCGCCAGCCGTAGCCGTAGTTGAACTTTTCTTCGCCAAGCGTAATGCCGCGCTCAAAGGCTGCTTGCAGGGTTTTTTGGCTGATGAGTATATCTGTATAAAGGGCTCTGTCCCATTTGAACATGTCTTCTACGGTAGAAAACACCCCCTTGTCGCCTAAGATACCGTCGCGGTTTTCATTTTCGCGCAGCATTTTTGCATGTCGTTCCGGGCTGTACAAATAAGTAGCAGTCATCCCGATTTTATTGAAAATATTTTCCTGCATAAAATCGGTGAATGAGCGAGCAGTAACGCGCTCAATAATCAAAGGCAGCAGTGCGTAACCTGTGTTACAATAATGATGCTTCTTACCGGGTTGAAATTCGAGGGGAATATGATGCTTGCTAAGAATTTTAAGCAAGTCCTCATTGGTTAGGTAGTCTTTTTTGCGAAAATATTTTTCAAATACTTTCGGGCGGTTCAGGTAATCGGGCAAACCGGAGGTATGATTGAGCAAGTGCCGCACGGTAATGCCTCGGTAGGGGAGTTCGGGCAGATAGGTGCGGATGTCATCATCAAATTTTAAAGCACCTTGTTCAATAAGCATCAGCGTAGCAACTGCCGTGAAAGGCTTTGAAACAGAAGCCAGTTGCATTTCCGTATCAACGGTAAACGGTTTGCCGTTATCTACTTTGGAATAGCCGTAAGCCTTTTTAAAAACGATTCGGCCTTCATCTGCTACCAATATAACGCCATTGTATCTTCCCAAACGAGCAAGGCTATCCATCAACAAGTGGAGCATACTTACCTGATAATCTTTTTTGCATTGCGAAATCAGTGTAAGCCTTTCAGCAGGTGTATCTTCTGTTTTTTTTAACAAAGGGAACAGCGGCTGTGCCGCAATATTGGTGAACGCAATCAGCAAATAGTAGATAAACAGCTTCATTTCCTCGCCCGGTTTCTGTAAAAAACGTTAATAAAAAAGAAACATTGCCTTTGAGCAGTGCCTTGTTTCAATGAAAATGTGTTGTTTGGGAGTTTGGCGAATAATTTTCACCGTACTTTCCAAATGTAGCGAATGTGAGGAAAAATACAATGCCTATGCCTAAAAATTGGCATTAAAATAGATTATGGCAGGGCATACCTCTTAAATGTATCCATGAAATACCTTTTGGCTGTTTTTGTCTGTGTGGCATTGCACACAGCAGCAATTGCACAAAATACTCGCGCCGGCAACAGTTCGGCGGAAACCGGAAGCGCAGAAGTTTTTATGCGTGAGCGGCAAAGCGCACGCAAATTCGGTAGGCGATTCAAGGCTGCACCTACGCGCAATGCATTTGCCGAAGCCCGCATGAAAGAACGCCGGAAAATGGCTGAGGAAATGAAAAAACCTCAGTATGCCGACAAGATGTATTTTGGCCATAAGCGCCCGCCCAAAAAACGCCCTCTTCACAAGCGCAAATTCTGCAAAGAGTGCGGCATGGTGCACTGATTAAAACACAATCGGGCAGTCAATATGCTTGCTTCCACGCTTGCGGCGCTTGTCAAACGGTTCATAAATCAGTGAAATTTCGTGTGCTCCCCCTGAGCGGTTCAGCGTTGAAACAGTTATATCGTAGCTGTAACTGATAGTAAGGGAGTTTTTTAACCGTACGCCTATCAGCCCTGCAAAGGCATCCTGATTAATGCTGCCCCGTGCATTTTGGCTGATAGGCAAACCGCGATACCAGATACCGACAATCAACGGGTCGTAGTACAGATTAGCGCCCAAGTCTAACTGCCTGAATGAGCCTTGTTGCTGGAAAAGCAATGCCGGCGACAAGGCTATTTTGTCGTCGCTGCTCGGGTCTAAGTCTATCCTGTAACCTGCTTGTGCAGAAAAGCGCATGTTAAGTCGCTCTGTTCCGCTGAGCAGCCCCACGGCAGGACGTGTCAGATGATAAGCTGCCAGCCCCAGCCAGAAATTGGAGCGATGCAGCAAAGCCCCCGCCGAAAAATCGGGATAGATAATGGTTGGTTGGGCAAGCGTTTCGGCTGTTGCTCCTCCGCTTCGCAATTGGTCTTCAAACACAAAGTTGCCAAAGTCTGCCGTGCGTACGCCCAAACCACCCTGAATGCCCATTCGCAGTGCCATTCCGCCCCTCAGCCGTACCCTGTAAGCATACGAAAGATTGAGTTGAGTAGCACTCATGGCAAACGCACCGATGCGGTCTTGGGAAAGCATGATGCCAAGTCCGCTGTCGTAGTAGTCCCAGTTGTAGTCGGTAGAAATCTGATTGATTTGATACGCCCCCGGAATTTGCGGCCATTGGTTGCGGTAAATCGTATTCAGCCTGAAATGCGGCGTAGCACCCGTCAGTGCAGGGTTGAGGTACAACGGCGAAGCATAGAATTGTGTAAAATTGGCATCCTGCCCCCAAACAGCCTGTGCCCCAAGCAGCACAAACAAACACAGCCCGATAATATTTTTCATGCGGTAAATGTAGAGTAACTTACTAAAAAACACAGCTTGTTGCGTTGCAAAAAATCTGCCGATGTCTGTCTGACATTTCAGGCAAACGCATTATCTTTGACTAACATTAACAACCCTAAAAAACCATGCATACCTTAGAACAATTTACCGAAGACGTTCGGGAACTTGTAGCTAACAATCCGCATTTTAAAGGAACAGCAAAGTTTATACTGCCCGAAGGAAACGTTTATATTCATGCAGACCAAGAGCCGGCTTATGTGGACAACGACGATGCCGAAGCCGATTGCAGCATTAAACTCTCTTTGGATACAGCCTATAAGTTGATGTCCGGCGAGCTTAACAATTTTACGGCATTTACATTGGGTAAACTCAAAGTTTACGGAAGCATGGGCAAAGCTGCTGTTATCGGGCAGATTCTCAGTGATGTAGCCAAAGCTAAAAAATAGTCATGTTCAAAATTCCCACCCTTACCAGATTACCGCAACACAAGCGATTCAACTACGAGCCACGCCATTACGACCCCGAAATGGAGGAAATCAGGCAGCGAATTGCCGAAGCCAAAGCGCGTGTAAAAGCAGACAGAGAAGATGAAAATTATTCCAGCCAACATGCTCTGCGCGGTGCCATCAGGAGGCACTCGCGGCTAAAACGCAAGGGAGCCGATTTTTCGCAACTTATTTTCATTATTGGCTTTGCCTGCATTGCCTATGCCTATTTTACTTACGGCAGTATAGCGCTTTTGCTGTTTTTCGTGTTAGTGTTCGGTTACATCTGGTATAAAATACGCAGATGATTGATATTCAGGAGCTTACAGAAGCTATTCGGTCAGTCATAGGAGAGGCAAACCTGTTGCAGCAGGATACTGATGCTGCACATCCCTGTTTTACGATAGTACCTGAAAGTCTTTTGCCGCTGTGCGAATGGTTGCGAAAGGCATATTATTTTGACCATCTGAACTGCATCACGGCAGTGGATAACGGGGAAAAAGTAGGCACGATAGACCTTATCTATCATCTGACAGCGCTTACAAAAGGCTTAACCATTGTTCTCAAAATCAGCACAGCGCGCGGCAATCCACCGCAGGAAATGCCGCAAGCACCAAGCCTGACCCCTCTTTGGCGAACTGCCGACTGGCACGAGCGCGAAGCATACGACCTGTTTGGGGTGCAGTTTGCGGGGCATCCCGACCTGCGAAGAATTTTGCTGCCTGCCGACTGGCAAGGGTTCCCCCTGCGAAAAGATTACGTAGAGCAGGAATATTATCATGGAGTTAAAGTAAAATACTGATAGTCAAGTACTTATTGTGAGTGTTTCTTATCCGCTGCTGAGCAGGCACGATGCCGCCTCTGCCATGAACCGCTACGGCACAGAGCAGAGGCCTTTTCTGTTCATTATTGATTATCACATGCAGAAATGCCGTGTAATTCCGATAGAGGAGGTGGCAACCGATGAAATTTTATACCAAATCGGGCATCTGACGAATGTCCATCAGCTAATATCAGCACTACCGAATCTGCATTTTGATAAATATCCGCTCAGTTTTGATGAATATTTGCGCAAATTTCAGGCAGTCATGCAACAAATTGCTATTGGGAATACCTATTTGCTGAATCTTACCTGTGCTACTCCCATATGCTCCAACCTTTCGTTGAAAGAGATTTTTGCGGTCAGTCGCGCCAAATACAAGTTGTGGGTTAGTGAGGAGTTTGTTTGCTTTTCTCCTGAAACTTTCGTGCAAATTATTGATAATCAAATTATTTCTTGCCCAATGAAGGGCACGATTAATGCCGCAACGCCCAATGCGGAAGCACTGATTATCAGCGACTTAAAAGAAACCGCCGAACATCATACGATTGTTGATTTGATTCGCAACGACCTGAGCATGGTAGCCAAAAAAGTTCGCGTAGAGAAGTTTCGCTATGTAGACACTATTCATGCACACGATAAAACGCTGCTGCAAGTCAGTTCGCGTATCGTTGGCGATTTACCCAAGGACTACGAGGCCCATATTGGCGATTTGTTGTTCCGTCTTTTGCCGGCGGGGTCTATCAGCGGTGCGCCCAAAGCCAAGACAACCGAAATTATAGCAGCAACGGAAGGTTATGATCGCGGCTACTACACAGGCATTTTTGGTATATTTGATGGTAAAAATTTAGACAGTGCAGTAGCGATTCGCTTTATTGAGCAATCAGCCGACGGCTTGGTATTCAAAAGCGGCGGAGGTATCACCTCACACAGTACTGCCCGCGCGGAGTACAACGAGCTTATTGAGAAAATATATGTCCCTATTGCTTGAAACCATACGGGTAGCTGACAGAGCGTTCCAAAACTTATCCTATCACCAGCAGCGACTGGAAAGAAGCATACAGCAGCATTTTCCCCAAGTAGAGCCTATTTTATTGGCAGAAAAACTTGCTATACCCGATAGTTTGGATAACGGCGTTTACAAATGCAGGGTTTTATATGATGAAAAAATCAGGACGATAGAATTTTTGCCTTATACTGTTCGTTCCGTACAGTCGCTGGCATTGGTTTCTATACCCTCCGATGCAGATTATTCCTCCAAATGGGCAAATCGCTCATGGATTGAGCAGTTGAAACAGGGCACCGCTGCCGATGATATTTTGATGGTAAAAAATGACTTACTGACCGATACAAGCTATGCCAATATTGCTCTTTGGGATGGATACGAATGGTTTACCCCGCGCTTGCCACTATTGGAAGGCACTAAACGCGCTCAATTGTTGGCAGAAGGCATTTTGAAAACAGCAGATATAAGACCTTGCGAATTGCTTGATTTTCAGTATCTTAAACTGTTGAATGCCATGATAAATTTTGAAGAGTCTCCCACAGTAAGTGTTAGTAATATTCAATAACCCGTTATTTTTCTTTGGCGGCTCTGTCTTTGGGAGAATTGCCGTAAGGGCAGTGGCGGCAGATGCGTTTACAACAATAACCACGTTTGAGAAGATAAGTTTCTGTAAATACAATTAACCCGTTTTCTATATAGTAGTAAATATTTTCGCCCGAAGGTGTATTGTCGCTATTGGGTCGGTTCTTTTTCATCAAGTTGATTCTTTATTTGCGATACGGCTCGCTGTTTAATCTGCCGCGTACTTTCATTCAGTTGCGTATCTCCCCATTGCTGACGCGCGGAATCCCAACAAAGTAACGGGCAAGATATTTTTAGAGGTTTAGATGATTTTTTTCTAAATGAAAACTCCGGCAACATGTGCTTAAATTTGGCTGTAATAACTTGTTGTTAGTAAAAAATGTTTTGAAATAAGGCTGCAAATTTCGGCAAATTATTTTTCAACGGTTTTTCTGCGAAAAGGAGCTGCTATCCGGCGGAACATCTTCTTCTCAAATTCCCAGAAAAAACGAAATTGTCCGAAAATAAAACCATAAATCAGGAGTACTACCTGATACAATGGCAGTATAACAAATACAGAAGCAAGAATGCGTGCGGTAGTGGATGAATCATCGCCAATACCCAACAGCGGCAACAGCAGTTTTTTCAGATATAAAATGCTGAACCCTGTGCAGGCAAACACTGCCAAAATCACTGCAACATGCCATCCGCTTGTTACCCCCCATCGCTCCTTCAAGCGCTCAATCGGGTTCTTTTCTGCCATTGTTGATGTATCTTTCCCTCAAAATTACAACTTTATGGAAGAGTTCCTCTACATACTTGTAGGCATACTGGCAGGCGGGGCATTGGTCGGGTTGTGGATGCGCAACCTTGCAACAATGCAACAAGCTGATTATGAGAGACAAATCATTCAATTAAAAGCAGATAAACAATTAGCAGAAACGCGGTTGCAAGACAAAGAAAAAGAATGGCAACAGCTGCGCGAGCAATTGCAGGGACAGTTTCGTCAAATTGCCGGTGAGGTATTGGAAGAAAAAGGAAAGAAAATCGCCAATGCAAACCAAGAACAAGTAGCAATGCTATTGGCGCCCGTGCAACAACGCTTGCAGGATTTTCAGCGCAAAGTGGAAGAAGTTTATGATAAAGAGTCAAAACAGCGCTTTGCATTGGAAAAAGAAATTAGGCATTTGTATGAATTAAATCAGCAAATTACCAAAGAAGCACACAACCTGACGCAAGCACTGCGCGGGCAGGCTAAAATACGCGGCAACTGGGGCGAAATGATTCTGGAAAGTATTTTAGAGAAAAGCGGGCTGGAGCGTGACAGAGAATATCGCACACAACTTGCCGTGAGCAATGCCGAGGGCAAACGCCTGCAACCTGATGTGGTAATAGCATTGCCCGATGGCAAATATTTTATCATTGATGCCAAAGTTTCACTCAATGCCTATGAGCAGTATACTGCCGCCGAGTCGGAGGAGCAGCGCCAGCACCATCTGCGTGAACATTTGCAATCTGTCCGTCGGCATGTGCAGGATTTGAGCCAAAAAAATTATCACCAAGCAATCGGCGCGGGCAGCCCCGATTTTGTGTTGATGTTTATGCCTGTTGAGCCGGCCTTTTACTTGGCCGTACAACATGATGCGGAACTGTTTTTTTGGGCATTTGAGCGGCGAATTATTCCGGTAAGCGCTTCCACACTGATGGCAACTTTGCGAACCACGGCAACCCTTTGGCGATTGGACAAACAGAATAAAAATGCCGAGGAAATTGCACGCGAAGGCGGAGCCCTCTATGAGAAATTAACGGGCTTTGTAACCGATTTACAAAAAATTGGCCATGAGATAGAACAGGCAAAGAATGCCTATGAGCAAGCCTTTGCCAAATTGCGCACAGGCAAGGGCAATCTGCTTGCAAGAGCTGAGAAAATGCGCAAACTGGGTGCTAAAACATCAAAAGTATTACCCGGAGAACTGTTTGATAATGAGGAGGATACAATGTAAAAAGCACGCCAACCACAAAGTGATTGGCGTGCTTGTAAGTTTCACTAAACTAAAAATACCATTATATACAGCTTTAACAATTTGCATGCACTACATTTAAATTGTCAAAGTATGCACTTCAAAATTGGGCTTCATCATTTAAAAAAACTAATTTTTCGGAGTGCTAATAATCGGGTGTGTAATTTTTTAGCCAATATTGCCTTTTTTAATTTATGCGTGTGCTATTAATGTGTTGATTATTAAGTAATTAATATTCGTGAAAAAATACTATTGAAATCAACTCATGCAAGAAAAGTTTTTTACACTGCTGCAACTGAACAAAAGTATCCGCAATTTGGTGGCAGGCATCGGCCGCGAATTTTGGATTGTGGCAGAAATCGCGCACATACAAGTACAGGAACACGCCTACCTTGAACTGGTGCAGAAAGAGAACGAGCGGATTGTAGCCAAAGCGCGAGGCATCATTTGGGGAAATGTGTTGCAGCAACTGTTAGCCGAACAGCCCGAAACATTACCGATGATACTCAAAGCGGGAGCCAATATACGCTGCCGAGTTGTGGTTAATTTTCACGAAGTGCACGGGCTTGCCCTGCATATCAATGCGGTTGATGCTTTCTACACCTTGGGCGAAATGGAACAACAACGCCTCCGAACATTAGCCAAATTAGAACAGAGTGGTCTGTTATATTTACAGCAAAACTTATCATTACCCCCTGTATTGCAAAAAATTGCTGTGGTGTCGTCTGAAACAGCCGCAGGTTTTGGCGATTTTATGAATCAATTGGATGCTAATCCGTGGGGCTATCGCTTTGTCGTTACCCTGTTTCCGGCGAGTGTACAGGGCGAAAATGCCGTTCCGGGATTAGTTGAGCAAATCGGCAGAGTAGGCAAGCACTTTGATGTATTGGTGATTATTCGGGGGGGCGGTGCAAGGTTAGACTTAGAAGTTTTTAACTCGGAAGCTGTTGCAGCAGCCATTGCCCGTTGTCCGATTCCCGTTTTGACAGGTATAGGCCATCAGCGCGACAGTACTATTGCCGACCGAACGGCGTATTTATCGCTTAAAACACCTACGGCAGTTGCTGAGTTTATTTTGCAAAATAATTTACAATTTGAAAGCAAGATTTTTGATTTAATGCGAAAAATTGCCTTATACGGCTCAGGAAAAATCAATGAACAACACGCGTTGCTTAATGAATGGCGACTTGGTCTTATCAGAAAAACCCATGAAAAAATCAGTCGTGAACATATGCAGCAGCAGCGTCTGCAAATGGGCGTCAAATCTTTCACAAAGGAAAAAATGCGCTCTGCGCGACACCGGTTAGAAGTTTTTGAACAATTTTTTCGTTTTTCCAATCCAAAATACTTACTTGAAAAAGGATATTTCCTCATCAGACAGCATCACCACTATCTGAAAGCAAGTGATTTGCAGCCTGATATGCAGGTAGAGATAGAAGGTGATAGATTGATTGTTGAGGCAAAAATCGGTAATAAAATAAATTAACAACAAACTGTAATAATAATTAACCGTCAGTATGGCGCAAAAAATTTACGGATTAATTGTTGGTATCAATAAATACCCCACGATTAATCAACTCAGCGGGGCTGTTGCCGATGCTCAAGCCATGTATCGGTTTGTGATGGAAAAATACCGCGACCTGTCGCCCGATATCATGCTGCTGACTGATGAGCAGGCTACGCGCGCAAACATTATCAATGCCTTTCGCAACCACTTGGCTAAAGCCGGAGCAGGCGATACGGCATTTTTTCATTTCAGCGGGCATGGTTCGCGCGAGCAAGCCCCCGAGGAGTTTAGGATATTTTTTCCGGAGGGAAAAAATGAAACGCTGGTGTGTTACGACAGTCGCTATGCGGGTGGTTTTGACTTGGCAGACAAGGAGTTAGCCGTCTTGCTCCATGAGTTAGACAAAAAATCGCCGCATATTGTTGTTAGTTTAGATTGTTGCCATTCAGGCTCGGGAACGCGTAAATCCATTAGGCAGGTAGCAGCCCGACAAGCTGAGCGCGATGGCAATCTGCGTTCTTTGGATAGTTATCTGGATGGCTATTTCAGCGATATGCTGCATCGTGAAAATAAAATCAGCATACCGTCCTCGCGGCACATTTTACTTTCGGCTTGCCGCAATACCGAACTTGCGTGGGAACGCGTTGGTAATCAAGGAGTTTTTACTTCTACTTTGCTCGAAACGCTGGAAGTTGCGGGCACACAAATCAGTTATGCCGAATTATTTACCAAGGTTAGTCTAAAAATTCAGAAAGACACCAATCAACATCCTCAGTTTGAGGTTTATGGCGGAGCTAATGCCTATGATATGTTTATGCTTGGCTCACCAATGGAGGGCATGGTAAAACTGAAAGTATTTTACGACACCCGCAAAGGCGATTGTTGGAAAATCAACAATGGGGCGCTGCAAGGGATGCCCGTAGACCATGTACAGTCCATTAATTTGCAGATTTACAATGAGAAACGTCAAGTAGTTGCCAAGGCGGAGGTATCGGCCATTAACCAGAACGATTCAAAAATTATCCTAACAGAAGGCGAGGCAAACTTAGATAAGGTAGTTATCTATGAGGCTACTTTTACAAGTATCCCTGAACTAAAAATACCGATTTATTCGCCTGTTTTACCTGATAATTTTAACCGTGTTGTTCCTCTTGCATTGTTTAAACTCGTAAGCGAACAAGAGCAAGGTGCTTATTTTCTTGAAATTGTCAGCAGTGGCAACAAAGACCAATGCCGTATTGTACACCGTTTGTCCAATAAAATTATCACCGAAAGCAGTAATCCTGCCTATGTGCACGAGTGCCTGATTAAAATTGCCCGCTGGGAAACGCTGCGCCGCCTTCACAATCCTACAACCAAATTGAATCCGACCGACTTGGAGATTCAATTTGACCTGCTTGCGGGTGAATTTAGCGATGCAGGCACTCGCCTGACAGGTAATGAACTTTCCTTTAACATTCGCAAAGGGGCGGATGATAAAGATGAATTGTATTGGTACAAGTTATTTGCAGAGAACAAAACCCCACGCGATTTATACGTAGCCTTGCTTGCTATTTCGCCATTGTATGGCATTTATCATGTCAATTACAAAAAAATTCCGGCAGGTGAGCGAGCCATTATGAGTTTTGAAGACCGAAGTGATTTTTTGGCCTTCACACCGGAAGAAAAAGACGACAAAGAAAGCATTACCCTGCTTAAATTTATTGCAAGCACACAGGAAATTGATACTACGCCTCTGATTCAGAATGATTTCAGCGAAAATAAAAGCAGAAAACACGAGGCGGTGGCCAGCAAAAGTGCCGATGAGGAACTGCAAGACCGTTTTGGGCGTGCTCTGAAACGCGAAAATGCAGATAATCAGGAAGATGACTGGTTCACGCAAGACCTTACTTTGCGATTGGTTCGCGAGGAAAGTCAAATCAGTAGTCAAAAAGAAGTTGTTCTTTCCAACGGCTTGATTAAGATTAAACCCCATAAAAACTTGCAAGCAAGTATCAATTTCGGGCAGGTATACTCAGGCAGTCGCGATGCTGCGAACCGCGATACCATTTTTGCACAAACGGCGTGGGATAAAGGTTTGCCGCTGTTTAACCTGTTGGGCAAAAGCCGTGGCACACAACCTGCCGAGTTGCTGGAACTAAGTGATATTCAGGGCGATGTAAGTATGGAGCAGCCGCTGCAAATGGAAATCAGTGCGGGGCTTGGCACAAACGAGATATTGCTGCCTATCACGTTTGACGGCGAGGATTTACTCGTAGTGGGCAGCAGCCACACCGATGCCAACGGGCAAACACAGGTTGCCATTCATGAACTGCCCGAAGAACAGCAAAATGCCAAAAGCCGCAATGTCGGGCGGGCTATTAAGTTGTGCTTCTTCAAATTGGTACTCAATAAGGCTCCCGACGACTTGTTTTTATTGCGTTGGGTAGATTACAGCAAGGGCAAACCCGAAAGACACACCGACGGCTTAGCCGAAAAAGTAGCCAATGCTAAAAAAATTATCCTTGCTATTCACGGTATTATTGGTGATACAGAAAATATCATCACTTTTTTGCGCCCATTGGTTCAGCCGCATCAATCGAGCGGTTACGACCTTGTGCTTTCTTTTGATTATGAAAACCTGAATACGCCTATTGGGGAGATAGCTCAACATTTGAAAAAGCAACTGATGGATTTGGGTTTTGCGGAAAATGACGGCAAGGAACTGACTATTTTGGCACATTCAATGGGTGGGCTTGTATCGCGCTACCTGATTGAGCGGGAAAATGCCGGTAAGTGGATTGATAAACTCATCATGGCGGGAACGCCCAACGGAGGTTCTCCTTTCGGCAAAGTGCCGGGCTACTTGCAATTGGTGAAAACTATTTTGACCATTGGCTTGGGTTCAGCATTTTTTGCACCTTATTTGGCATGGGCTGGCGGATTGATAGTGGCGCTTGAACGAAGCAAAGACCTGACCGTTACCCTTGCGCAAATGAAGCCCGACAGTGACTTTATGCGTGAGTTGGCTGCTTCAGATGACCCGCACGTATCTTACTGTGCCATTGCGGGCGATATTACGCATTACGAGCAACAATCGGATAAGGTCGTTGCGCGCATCATGGAAAAAATGTTGCTCAAATTGGGCAATGTAATGAGCGGCAAAGAAGCCAATGATATTGCCGTTAAAACAGACGATATTTTGCGCATCAATATTCATCGTCAGCCTCCGCCTGTTTTTGAAAAAGTGCCTTGTCATCACCTCAACTATTTTGAGCACGAAGCAGGTGTGGCGGCATTGATGAAAGTGCTGTAAGATATGTATAACAACCGCATTGCATCATGCACGCTGCTTATGCCTGAGTGGTTTGCTTGGCGTGCTCATCAACTTCAAGCACGGTCAGGCGGTTTTTGACCAACGCAAACCAAATTAAAGACAGCAGCATTAACCCGATAAAAATCAGGCTGATGAGCGGGTTATAATAAACGATTGCCACGGCGCACAATACCGTGAGGATGAGGGCTGTCCAAGGCAGGTAAGGGTACATCGGCACGCGGAACGGCCGATGTAGATTCGGTTCTTTTATGCGGAGCACAAGCAGGCTCGCCATGCTGAACACATACATAACTACTGCACCCAGCACCGAAAGTGTAATAATTTGGTCTGTTTTTCCTGAAAAAATAGCGATAAATCCTACGCCGCCTCCGGCAATCAGTGCCCAATGAGGGGTTTGATGCTTGTTCAGGCGGGTAAGAAACTGCGGTAAAAACCCTTCGCGTGCCATGGCATAGATTTGTCGCGAATAGCTGATGGTATTGCAGTGAAAAGATGCAATGAGGCCGAAAAGTCCCAATCCTGTGAAAATTTTTGACCAAACATTGTTGTGCCCCAGAGCCATGGCAAGCGTTTCGGGGAGTGGGTGATCTATATTAATCAGTTGCCGCCAGTCGCCTACGCCGCCGCTGAGTACCATAATTCCTATGGCAAGCAGCACCAAAGTACCAATGCTGAGCAGATAGCCCCGAGCAATGGTTTTTTGCGGGTTTTTCACTTCTTCGGCAACCATTGCTACGCCTTCTATGGCAACAAAAAACCAAATGGCATAGGGCACGCCTGCAAATATGTGCCCCGCATTGAGCGGCTGCGGATTGTGTGCGGCAAACGAATGCCACTCAAAGTGCGGCACAATCAGCCCCATAAAAAGCAAAATTTCGCCAACGGAAAGCAGCGTAACTACCAATGAAAACTGCGCTCCTTCTTTAATCCCCAATAAATTTACGCCAATAAAAATGGCATAGGAGACGATAGCCGTTGGTACTACGGGAATTTCGGGGTGCAGAAAATGGGCATAGCTGCCCAAAGCGTAGGCAATTGCGGGTGGTGCAAGTAAAAAATCAACCAATGTGGCAAAACCTGCCAAGAAGCCGCCAAGTGGCCCGAATGCGCGTTTGGCATACGAAAAAGGGCCTCCTGCCTGCGGAATGGCCGAAGTAAGCTCGGTATAACTGAAAATGAAGCTGACATACATCAGCGTAACCAGCAGCGTTGCCAGCAGAAACCCGATGGTTCCAGAAGCTGCCCAGCCGTAATTCCACCCGAAATATTCTCCTGAAATGACCAGCCCGACGGCAATAGCCCACAATTGCACGGTATTAATCTCTTTGCGGAGCGCCCCGCCGGGTTCTTCTTTCATCTGCTGTTTACTTTGCGAGTAGTTAAAAATCTAAGCCCAATCGCTCGGCAAAAAATCTGCGATTAGTTGTTGAAATGGCGCAAAGTTACTCAAAAAACAGGTTTTTATTTCTTGAAATAAAAATCGCCAATCAGAGAAGAGGCTTCCCACGGCGTTTGTTCGCCCCCCGAAAGTTTGATTACGTTGATGCGTACTTGTTTGAATACGTCCTCAATTTTTAGCCCGGGCATTTGGATAAATTTGAGCAGTTGTTCGGTGTAAAGCCCGTTGTTGCCCGAGCCGTCGGAGGCTGTTGTACCCGGAGCGGTGGCATATGCAATAAATGAGCCGACAGGTGCACTGATGGCTGCCAAGCCGTTCCCGTTTACCGAGCGGCTCCACGAGCGCTCAAAGGGATTGTTGCGGCAGGCATCCAGCACTACAATATTGACTTTGTTGCGTGCTGTCTCCATTTTGGCAAGTACCCGACCGGCTTCCACACATTCGTATTCAACGTCTTTTTCCGAAGCAATGGCGGCAGTGCAAGGAACCAAATAGTTATTGCCGCGCACTTGCAGTCCGTGTCCGGCAAAGAAAAACAACCCGATATCGTAGTTGCTCAGGCGTGCCCCAAACTGGTCTATGGCGCGCTTCATGTCTTCCCGACCCAGATTTTCATACTTTATCACATCAAATCCGGCATTTTTCAGGGCAATTTCCATGGCTCTTGCGTCATTGATGGGGTTTTTGAGGACACCTGCGTTGGTGTAGTTGCTGTTGCCTATAATCAGTGCCAAACGGCGTTCTTTGGTCGTGCTGCCGCTTTGTGTGCCTGTGTTGGTGGCCGCAGGTTGGGTGTTGGTTTGCCCTGCGGATGCGTTGGTGCCCAAATATTGGTTGTTGCTCCAACGGCCGCTTTCTACTTTACCCGAAGCATAAGTATAAGTGCCTATTCCGTTGAACTTGCTGTCGGCAAATTCTCCGACATATTTATCACCATTGGCAAAGAAGAAAGAGCCTTGTCCGTGCAACTCGCCATTTTTAAATCGCCCTACGTATTTATGTCCTTCGGAGTAAACGTATGTACCGGTTCCGTTGATACAATCTCCTGATATACAGCCTGTTGTTTTTGCTTTTACTTCACCTTGAAAAACATTGTCCAACCAGTTGCCTTGCTGTACGCGCCCGTCGTTGTAGTAATACGTGCCATATCCGTTGTACTTTCCGTTGGCAAAAGAGCCCGTGTAGCGTTCGCCTTTGGCTGTGGTGTAAGTACCTTCGCCGTGTAACAGGCTTTTTCTGAAATAGCCTGTATAACGGCTGCCATCATCAAATACATAGGTGCCATAGCCGTTGGCACAATCTCCGTAAACGCAGCCGCTTGCCGTGCTGCCGCTCATGTCTTTGGTAAATTGATTGTTGCTCCAATAGCCGTCGTCTATCTTGCCGTCTTTGTAGAGAAATGTACCACGCCCCTGATACTTGTTGCCGCTGAACATACCGATGTACATTTCCCCGTCTGCAAACATGTACAGCCCCTTACCGTCCAGTTTTTCATACCTGAAATTGCCGATGTAGAGTGCGCCATCGTTATATATATAAACACCAAAGCCATCGGTGCAATTGCCGTAAACACAACCAACAGCATCGTTTGGCGTAGGAGTAACCAAGGTAATATCATTCCAGATACCCCGCTCAATATCACCGTTTTGGTATAAATAGATACCATATCCGTTGTAGCGACCATTGCGGAACTGCCCGAGATAGGTTTCTTTGTTGTTAAAAACAAAGATGCCGTAGCCGTTGAGTTCACCGCCTTTAAATTCTCCCAGATAAACATGCCCTTCTTTGTAGGCGTATTTGCCAAAACCATTCTGGCAGTCGCCAAATACGCAGTTTTGGGCTTTTGCAGCGAAGGCTGCAAAGGCAAGCAAAAGCAATAAAAAATAATGCAAGCGGTATTTGTTCATTTGTCTTTGAAAAATGGTCAATACAAAGTTTATGCAGGTTGTATTGTTAAACCTGACAGGTTTCTAAAACCTTTCAGGTTTAAATAGCTGTTTTTCAGTAATTTACAAAAATCGTTTTTCGCAAATCACTTGCAATTTTGTATAAGAGCGGATAGTGTAGCCGGCTAATTTAAAAATATTGTTCAATCGCCGCAAATATTACATGATAAAGCCGTTGTAAAATAAGATGAGCTACCCCGCGCACAGTCGGGATAGCTCATTGGTGATATTCGGATACCGTTTTTTTAGATATCAAATTTGATGCCTTGCGCCAGTGGCAGCGAAGAGGAGTAGTTGATGGTGTTTGTTTGACGGCGCATGTATGCTTTCCATGCATCCGAGCCCGATTCGCGGCCGCCGCCGGTTTCTTTCTCTCCGCCAAAAGCACCGCCGATTTCAGCCCCCGAAGTGCCGATATTGACGTTGGCAATGCCGCAATCTGAACCCCATGCGCTCAGGAATGTTTCTGCCTGACGCAAATGGTCGGTGAAAATGGCAGAAGAAAGCCCCTGCTTCACACCATTCTGAATATCAATGGCATTTTGCACATCGCCGGAGTATTTAATCAGGTACAAGATAGGCGCAAAGGTTTCTTCCTGTACCATTTCGTAATGATTTTGGGCTTCTACAATGGCAGGTGCTACATAGTTAGCGCCAATTTCAGGCAACACTTTGCCGCCAACTAACAGTTTTCCGCCTTCTGCCTGTACTTTTTCAAGCGCATGTAGGAAGTTGCGCACTGCATCGGCATCAATCAGCGGCCCTACGAGCGTGCCTGCCTCCAACGGATTGCCTATGGTCAGGTTTTGATACACACGCACCAGATGGTCGCGCACATCGTCATATACATCCTCATGCACAATCAGGCGGCGGGTAGTAGTGCAACGCTGGCCGCAAGTGCCCACTGCGCCAAAAGCTACGGCGCGGATGGCCAAATCCAAGTGCGCATGTTCCGTGATGATGATGGCGTTGTTGCCGCCCAGTTCCAAAATAGACTTGCCAAGGCGTGCCGCAACTGCCTGTGCCACTTTTTTACCCATTCGGGTAGAGCCTGTGGCAGAAATGAGCGGAATGCGGGTGTCGTGCGAGAGCAGCTCGCCAACTTCTGCACCGCCGATAATCAAATTGAAAATACCTTCGGGCAAGTTGTTGTCTCTCAAAACGTTGGATATAATGTGCTGGCAGGCAATGGCTGTCAGCGGGGTTTTTTCGGAAGGCTTCCAGATGCAGACATTGCCGCAAACTGCTGCAATCATAGCATTCCATGACCAAACCGCCACAGGGAAGTTGAAGGCAGAGATGATACCGACAATGCCCAGCGGATGCCATTGCTCATACATGCGATGCTCGGGGCGTTCCGAGTGCATGGTGAGGCCGTGCAACTGACGGGAAAGACCTACTGCAAAGTCGCAGATGTCAATCATTTCCTGTACTTCGCCCAAACCTTCCTGCAAAATTTTACCCATCTCGAGCGTTACTAACCTGCCCAGCGGTTCTTTGTACTCACGCAGTGCCATGCCTATTTGGCGCACAATCTCACCGCGTTTAGGTGCAGGAACTCGCTGCCATATTTTGAAGGCTTCGTGTGCTTTTTCTACAATCAGTTCATAGTCGCCCTTGTCTGCCATTTTGACAGATGCAATCAACCGTCCGTCTATAGGTGAAAAAATATCGCGGGTTGGTGCGCCGGGTCTGCCGCCCCAGTGTAAGCCGGTGCTGTAAGCAGGGTTCAAAGGCTTAACACCCAAAATTTCAAGCAACTCGGCTGTTTGTTGGTCGTGGATTGATGTGAGCGTCTCCATAACTTTTTATTGGAATGTCCGTAAAAATTAAGCAAAGGTAACACTGCTTTACGGCAGTTTTGCTACCGATTGTATAAAAACGATAACTTTGTCTTACATACTTTTTTCTGTCCTTTATGGAAGCCCTTGCCAACTCACTTGTACCTTATTACATCCAGCAGGATTTGCCCTTTGCAGTCAATGCACAAGTGGCAACATTGCCCGAGGATTTACAGAAAGAGTTTTTGAAGGAATATAACCGCCGTTCAAAGAACGTCATTATTCCTTATGTATTGCATTTTTTCTTTCCTGCGCACTACTTGTACTTAGACAAGGTGCTTATGCAAATTCTCTTCTGGTTTACGTTTGGCGGCTTGGGCATTTGGTGGCTGATTGATATTTTCCGCATTCCGGGGTTGGTAAAAAGGCGCAATGCCGAAATAGCCGACGAGGTACTGCGGCATGTGCTGATGGTGCATGGCAAACAGCAGGCGCAGCAATCTGCAGCAAGCCGTCCGGCAGGGATTGCAAACCCCTTACAGCCTCGCAATTTGGAAGCATACTTTGACCCCACCCGCATTACCCTTGAAAACCTCCGCACCGGCTATTTGCTGGATTACGGACTGAAAACGTGGCAGGTAGTCAATCAAATTCAGTTTGACTGGAACGACGGGATGTCGGAGAGAGAGTATAAAATGCTGTCAGGAAACGAACTGCTGTATCTCAATGTCAGAAGAGAGGCCGCTATGCTCGAGTGCCGCGTAGGTACGGCTATTAATTTGTATGCTATTGACAGTCAGTTAGATATGATGATTCAACGTGATGGCAACCCGCCCAATGTGCTCAACTATGCCGATTTTACGCTGTACAGAGAAAATAAATTAACGGGGCTGATGTTTAATCAGGCATACGGCAACAAACCTGTGAAGCTCATCGCATGGGATTACCTCGACCAAACCCGCACCTACCACCTGCGCATTGAGCGCGATGAACATCAAAAGTTCTTTGTTGTTTTCTCCAAACAAGTCAGCGATATTGAGTTTTCCGATATTCTGCCGGCAGGGGAGAGGTAGGCAGTTGAGCAGTTTTAATCGCATGCTGTAATAACCAATCAAGTTACTCAACGGACACGACGACATAGAAAGGCTGATGAAATAAGCAGTTGAGCAGATTCATGCGTTCTTTTTTACCGCGGAGTACGCAAGGGTTTAACCGCAGTGTACACAAAGAAAAGACTCATCATAAAAACATTTAGCGCTCTTTGCGTAAAACTTAGCGAACTTTGTGGCAGAAAATTTAAACTGTTCAATTACTTAAAATACTAACCCGTTTCAACTAAATACACGATGAATTTCATAGAAGAACTTCGCTGGCGCGGCATGTTGCAAGACCATACGCCGGGTGTGGAAGAATTTTTAAACAACAACAAACCCGTAGCCGGCTACATCGGGTTTGACCCTACAGCCACTTCTCTGCACGTGGGCAACTTAGCAACCATCATGCTGCTGGTGCACTTCCAGCGCTGTGGACACAAGCCCTATGTGCTGGTAGGAGGTGCTACCGGCATGGTCGGCGACCCTTCGGGCAAATCTGCCGAGCGCCAATTTTTAGACGAAGAAACTTTGCAACGCAATCAGGCAAGTATTGCCGCCCAATTGCGCCGTTTTTTGGATTTTGAAAACGGCGATAATAAAGCCGAAATGGTCAATAATTACGACTGGTTCAAAAACATCGGCTTTTTGCAGTTCCTGCGCGAAGCGGGCAAATACATCACCGTTAACTACATGATGGCAAAAGAATCTGTCAAAAAGCGATTGGAAACAGGCATCAGCTTCACCGAATTTTCTTACCAACTGCTGCAAGGCTACGATTTCTACCACCTCTACAAAACCCAAGGCATTAAGTTGCAAATGGGCGGCGCCGACCAATGGGGCAACATCACCACAGGTACGGAACTGATTCGCAGGAAGTTAGCCCACGAGCGCGGACAAGCCGAAATCAGCGAAGACCAGCCCTACGAAGCCTTCGCCCTCACCACTCCGCTACTTACCAAGTCGGACGGCAGCAAGTTCGGCAAATCCGAAGGCGGCAACATCTGGTTAGACCCCAAACTAACTTCACCCTACAAATTCTATCAGTTTTGGCTCAATACTGCCGATGAAGATACCCACCGCCTGATTCGCGTCTTCACACTTTTTGACCGCGAAAAAATAGAAGCCTTAGAGGCAGAACATGCCGCAGCGCCTCATTTGCGCATCTTACAAAAGGCCATTGCCGAAGATGTTACCGTTCGCGTACACGGCAGAGAGGCTTATGAGAAAGCCGTACAAGCCTCTGCCATCCTGTTTGGCAACGCCGCTACCGAAGAGTTGAACCGCATTGACGAGGAAACCCTGCTGTCGGTTTTTGAGGGCGTGGCACAGGTGCAAGTCAGTGCCGAGGCCTTGCAAGGCGGCATTGTGGATTTTCTTTCCACTGCCACCAACGGCGAAATTTTCCCTTCCAAAGGCGAAGCCCGCAAAATGATACAAGGCGGAGGAGTAAGCATCAACAAGATAAAAATCAACGAAAATACCAACCTGAATGAGTTTATTCTCCTGCAAAACCGCTATTTGCTTGTACAAAAAGGCAAGAAAAATTACTATTTAGTGCGAGTGAATGCCTAATGATAAGTTTTCCCCTGACAGGCTGTCGGTTAGTAGCCATCAGGGGAGGATTTTTATGCATATTTTGTATGTTTTTTAGTGAGGTAGGTTGGTTTTATGCATGAATAATTTGAAAATCAAAACAGGCTATACAATATCTTTGCCTTCCTGCTGAATTTTTACTAAAAAATCCCTAAGCACTCCGTGCTTGAACGTTTTCATGCTTTGCTGTGAAAATGTAAAAACGCTGCATGTTGCTCACATACGGTGTACAAATTTTTACTACCTTTATCCACAACATATTTTCTTGCCGTAATGCGTAAACTTGCCGCTACCTATTTGCAAAACCGCTTATTAGTTGCCTGCGGCATCCTTATCGGGTTGTTTGCCTTGTCGTTTAGTGTGGAGTGGTTGTTTGTTCCTGCTAAAATATTGGCCGGCGTACTTTTTAGTTTTGTGGTGATTGATTTTGTGCTGTTGTTTATGCGGCGAGAAGGCATTCGTGCCCGCAGGCTCATGGGAGATAAACTCTCCAACGGTGATGAGAATCAGGTAACTGTGGAGTTGTATAATGCTTATCCTTTTTACGCAAATGTTGAAATATTAGACGAAGCACCCGAGCAATTTCAGGCGCGACACCTCCGACTGTTTGGCAAAATTGCGCCTGAAAAAAGCATTGCTCCTTTTTATAAGTTGCGCCCCACCAAACGGGGCGTTTACACTTTTGGCGCATTGAATGTATTTGTCGTTTCACCCGTAGGCCTCTTGGCACGCCGCTATCGCTTTGAAGAAGGCAGAAGCGTGCCCGTTTATCCGTCATTTCTGCAAATGCGCAAATATGAACTGATGGTGATTTCCGACCGCCTGAAAGAGGCAGGGCTGAAACGATTGCGACGCATCGGGCAAAATATGGAGTTTGAGCAAATTCGCGAGTATGTAACAGGCGATGACTACCGTTCGCTGAACTGGAAAGCAACCGCACGCCGTAATCAGTTGATGGTCAATCAGTTTCAGGATGAGCGCTCACAACATGTTTACAATGTAATAGATAAAGGGCGGGCTATGAAAATGCCTTTTGAAGGGCTGACACTGCTGGATTACGCCATCAATGCCGCCTTGGTGATGGCTAACATCAGCCTGTTGAAAGGTGATAAAGCGGGTTTGGTAACTTTCAACCAGCGGATGGGGACGGTGTTGCCTGCCGAGCGAAAACAGGCGCAGATGCAAAAAATTGTAGAAGCGCTTTACAGTCAGAAAACTTCCTATAAAGAACCGGACTACGATTTATTGTTTGCCACATTGCTGCAAAAAATTAAGCAGCGCAGTTTGTTGATTATTTATACCAATTTTGAAACACAATCATCGTTGGAGCGGCAACTTCCCGGGCTAAAGAATCTGGCTAAAAGGCACTTGGTGGTGGTAGTTATTTTCAAGAATACGGAACTTTACAGCCTGTTACAGATGAATCCGCGCAGTTTGGAAGATGTTTATCTGAAAACCACAGCCGAGAAGTTTATGTATGAAAAAGATTTGATAGTCAAGCAATTAGCACAAAATGGCATTCATGCGGTACTGACAGAACCCGCACACCTGACCGTCAATACGATTAATAAGTATCTGGAACTCAAAGCACGTCATCTGATATAGTCGTAAGTTTGTGCGAATGATTGATTTTTTTCATGCAGGCAATCATTGACTTATATCGCAACGCATACAAAGGGCTTGGCAAAAAAGCGTGGTTTTTAGCAAGCATTATTCTGGTCAATAGAATCGGCACAATCGTAGTTGCCTTCATGGCTGTTTATTTGACACAGGATAAGGGCTTTTCCATGGCAGAAGCAGGCAGCATCCTAAGTTTTTTCGGGGCCGGTTCCATTATTGGGGCGTATGTCGGCGGGCAACTTACCGACCGTGCCAATCCCTTTGTGGTGCAATTTTGGAGTCTGATTGCAGGTGGGCTGTTGTTCTGGGTGCTGATGTTCATGGAGAGCTATTGGAGTATAGCCGCAACGGTATTTATTCAGAGCATTATAGGAGAGGCTTTTCGGCCTGCCAATGCGGCAGCGGTTGCCTATTGCAGCGACAACGCCGACAACCTGACGCGTGCATATGCACTCAACCGCTTGGCAACTAATCTCGGCTACTCAATCGGCCCTGCTTTGGGCGGGATTATGGCGGCACTCGATTTTAGATGGCTGTTTGTATTTGACGGATTTACCAGCATTGCCGCTGCGCTGTTGCTGCGCATTTTGTTATGGGATATGCAAAAGAAAGCTGCTGCCGCCAAAAAAAATTCACCACAAATCAGTCAAAAATCGCCGTTTCGGGATATTCGTTTTATGTTTTTTATCCTGTTTACGCTGCTCAATGTAATTATTTTCTTCCAGATATTCTCATCCCTGCCGTTATTTTACAAAAAAGTATACGCGCTCAGCGAAACACGCATCGGCTTATTGATAAGCCTGAACGGGTTGTTTATAGTAGCTTTTGAGATGGCATTTGTGTATTACCTGCGCAACTTTAAGCAGACCCTCTCGCTGGTTTCTATCGGAAGTTTATTTATCGGCGGCGCGTTTTTGTTGCTTGCGCTGCCTAATGGCGGTGTTATCCTTTTGATTATCAGTATGCTTGTGTTAAGCATGGGGGAAATTCTGACGATGCCTTTTTCTCAGGTTTACACGGTCAGCCGCGCCGATGAAGGCAGCAGAGGGGCGTATTTATCCATGTATGTGATGGCATATTCGGCAGCGCATATTTTTGCTCCCTTGGTGGGGACTTATCTGGCCGAAAACTTTGGTTTTCAGGTACTTTGGGAAGTGCTTGGTGCTGCTTCGTTTATTTCCATGCTCGGTTTCCGCACCCTTGCCGAACGATGAACCGCAGGAGTTAAGTTACCACTTAAATCTGGCAAAGCCCACAGAAAAGGAAACATTGCTTCCTCCGGGCGGCTTGGCAAAGAAAGTAACCAAGTCGCGCGTGGAAACCCCCATTTCAAAAAAGCGACGGCTGGCGGTATATGCTATTCCGGCAGGAAAATTAACTTTACCCTCTTGGTAGCCGTCCAAATTAAGTCCTGTTGAAATTTTTAACCATCGGTTGAGCCGATAGTCGCCGCCGAGGGCAATAATGGGGCGCTCGATATTGGTGGCGGCCTCTGTCAGCGGCATAATGACATCTATCCCTACATGAAAAGTGCGGAAATATTCGTAGCTGGCACCGATGCGCAGCACGCCCGGCAATTGCTGGCGGATATTGTTCGTGCCGCGCCATTCTAACGCAGCCCGCTCACCGGCCAGTTGCAGGTTGTTTTGCGAAGTAACCAACAGATTATAGGTGTTGATGCCACTGCCCTGAATTTCACGCAGTTTACCGTCGGCAAGGTTGTAGGCGTTGCCCGTCCAGTTGATGCTGCCAATGTTAGTAGCAGCAATGCCGAGGTAAAAGTTGCGCTTGATGGTCATGTTGATACCAATATCAAAGGCGGTACCTGTGCCTACGGGCGTGGCAGCAAATACCCGACGGAAATCGGATACATTGTCTTGCAAACCCACAAAACTCGGGTTGCTGTTTTGGACACTCGCCCCGAAATTGAGATTAAAGGTAGGCGACATGGAGATGTTGTTGCGAATCAATTGGCCATCTTGCGCCACTAAATTGATGAGTGCCAAACCGCGCAGTAAGCGAACGCCGCCGCCTATATGTAGCGCAAAGTTGTATTCATCTATCAACTTTTTGCCATAAGCAAAATTAAATTCGCGATACCAGTTAGAGGAGAAACGCGAACCATCGAGCACCTGCCCGTAGGTTTGTGCGTTTTGTTCATTGATGAAACCGGCCACTACCCGCTCGCGCACATCGGGGCTGAGATTGGGTGCATTGGGGATGATACGTCCGTTAGAAAGCAACAGAAAGGGGAAGTAGGATGCATTGTTTCCCAAAAATACAATTTCGGATGCGGTGCGATTGAGTCGCGAAAAAAATTGTACCCTATCGTTAATACTGAATGCAAAACCGCCTATTTTTTTTACGTATATGCTCGCACCAATCAGCATTGCATCAAAGTTGAAACCGAAAGGCGTATCGGTAAAGCGGCGTGCGGCTTCTGCTTTTTCTTCCTGCGAAAGGTTGATATTTTGCGGTGCAAATACTGTTTTTACTAATTCGCGGCGGTTCAGCGTGCCGGAAAACATGGAAACGTTGGCTTCCATAACCCCCAAAGTGAACTTGGGGTCGCGAAAACTTTTGCGAAAACCCAGATTGGCAGGGTTGATGCCGATGGTCTGGTAGTCGGTAGTGAAGGTGGTGGCTACCCCACGACCGACAGCCGTGAAAACGCTGCGCTCTGCCTGTGCCTGTAACCATGCGGGAATCATCAGCAGGCACGCACTCAGTAAAAATGATTTCATGCGGTTAAGCCATTGAGATGACCAATTTACCAAATTGTTTGCCCATTTTCATCTCATCAAAGGCAGAAATGATTTCATCCAGTGGTCTTACCGAATCAATAATAGGGGATATGCGATGCTGTTCGCAGAATTGCAGCATTTCGGCAAATTCCGCGTCGTTGCCCATGGTGCTGCCTTGCAGGGTGAGTTGGTAGAAAAAAATGCGGTGCAAATCGAGCGTAGTGGGCAAACCGGCAGTAGCGCCATAGAACACAATTTTGCCGGCCGGTTGCATCAAGCGAACGAATCGGCTAAAACCGGTGCCGCCGCCGCTGTCAATCACTAAATTGAGGCCGCCCGTTTGTGCCATGAGTTGTTTGTCCCAGTCGTCGCTGCGGTAGTTGATGCCTCCTTTGGCGCCCAATGCAATGGCTTTGCGCAATTTTTCCTCATCGCCGCTGCTTACCCATACGTTGGCACCTGCTGCCAATGCAAACTGCATGGCGAGCTGTGCTACCCCGCCGCCGATGCCTGTAACCAATACATTGTCGCCTTTTTTAACAGCGCCGTGTTTGCAAGTGGCGCGATAGGCAGTCAGGCCGCCCAATGGCAGTGCGGCTGCCTGTTCGGTTGTCAGGTAGGCGGGTTTTTCGTGCAGTCGGTCGGTCGGCACGACAATATATTCGGCAAAAGTGCCGTCCACAGGGTTGCCGAGGATGCGATAATCTTTTCCCTGTACCGCCGGATTGTCCCCCCAGTTTTGGTTGGGATTGATAACGACGGTTTTGCCTATCCAATGTGCATCGCTTTGGCTGCCAACAGCTTCCACAATGCCGCAACCGTCCGAACCCAAGGTGCAAAACGGGCGGATGTTCGGATATTTGCCTTCGCGAATCCACTGGTCGCGGTGGTTGAGTGCAGCCGCTTGCAGTCGTACTAATACTTGTCCGTTGGCAGGTTCGGGTTTTGCAACATCGAGCAACTGAATGCGTTGTTCCGGATGGTCGGTTAATTGTAAGGCTTTCATTTTCGTCTGTCAGGTTTTTTGCAATGATAATTTATGTGCCGGTAGTAAGTAATTTACGCGAAATAAGTAAGCAATTTGAAACGCTTTTATTAGCAATCCGATGACAGCATCTTCGGCCGATGATACGGTTCTTCGCTGATTTTATAAAATCTGAAATTCTGTTATTTGCTTGTTTTGCATTCTTCCACTCCATAACGGCTGCAAATCGGGCATTGCACGGGGTCGTGGCCGCGTGCAGGGCAGTATTTTCTTCCGAAAAAGATAATTTGCAGGTGTAGTTTGTTCCAAAGTTTTTTTGGAAATAATTTTTTTAAGTCTGCTTCGGTTTGCTCGACACTTTTGCCACTGCTCAGCCCCCAGCGCGCTGCCAAGCGGTGGATGTGCGTATCTACGGGAAACGCAGGTACGCCAAACCATTGCGACATCACCACGGAAGCGGTTTTATGCCCCACGCCCGGCAATTCTTCTAATGCTTCAAAACTTTGCGGAACCTCGCCTTGGTATTTGTCAATCAATATTTTTGACAACTCATAAATAGCTGCCGATTTGCGCGGCGAAAGCCCGCAGGGTTTAATAATCTCTCGGATTTCATCAACAGACAATTTGACCATGTCAAAAGGATTGGCCGCCCTGCCAAATAATATGGGCGTAATCTGGTTTACGCGCTCATCGGTACATTGTGCGGAAAGCAGCACGGCAACCAGCAGCGTATAAGCGTCCGAATGGTGCAACGGCACGGGTGTTTCGGGAAATAACTCCTCCAAAATAGCAGCAATTGCCTGTGCCTTTTGTTTTTTGGTCATTTTCAGAATCGGTATCAGATTTGCAAAGCTACCTTTGCAAAGGTATTTCACTTTTGTTCAATCACCTACCAATCATTCACCTATGAATTTTGTATGGATTTTGTTCGGTTGGCTGTTATTTGCCCCTGCTACTGATTTACCTAAAATGAAGAAGGTCAAACTCACCGATGGTATTACGGCACAAATGCCCGAAGACTTTCGGCCGATGACCGATGACGAAATTGCCCAGCGTTATTTTACCTACCGCAAGCCTGTTGCCCTGTTTACCGACCGCCGCGCTGTGGTAGATTTCGGGCTGAATATTTCAACTACTACGTGGAAGTATGAAGACTTGCCCATTTTGAAAAGTTTTTATAAGGCGAGCATTATGCAGATGTTTACCAACGTAAACATGATTAAGGAAGAGATTGAAGAAATCAACGGGCGCAAGTATGCCGCTTTTGAGTTTATCTCCGAAGTACGCAGCGAGCCTAATGCGATTGTAAAAACTGCTCCCAAGATAAATTACACCTATTTGCTTTATACGGTGGTCGGGGAGAAGGTGCATATCATCAACTTTACCTGCCCTGCCGCCAATCGCAGGGAGTGGCAACCCATTGCGCAGGCAATGATGAAAACCATCAAAATCGGGTAAATGGGTTTGTTTTGTTGATTTTTTATGAAAATACCTGATGCTTTTTTTAAAGAACATCAGGTTTGTGTATATATAGCACTTGCGGTCAGCCTTACACAGGCCGACCGCAAGTTTTTTTACAGGTTTAGATTATATCGCTGCCTTAATAATGCAAATCAATCACAATATTGCGGTAGTTGTCCATGCGGACGGTGCTGTTGCTGCCAATAATGGTGGTTGATTCCATTTCCTCAATTACGGCAGGGCCGGCAAAACTGTCGCCCGGATTGAGTAGGTAACGGGCATACACGCGGCACTGCTGTGGCACGGGCTTGCCACCTTCCATGAAATACAGCGTCCGTTCGCCTTTGAGCGCTTGGCTACCCGTTGTGCTGACCACCTGCCGCGGCTGAATCTGAGGCACGGGTGCACTCACTACTACACGCCATGTTACGGTTTCCATTCCGATGTCGTCAATGCTTCTGCCATAGCGCAGTTCATATTCGGCAATAAATCGCTTATGGATTTCGGGAATGCTGGCCGCGCTCAATGTGCCGTTGGGTATGCGCACCGAAATTTCATGTCCCTGACCTGTGTAGCGCATATCGGCAATGCGGGTAATTTGGGCTTCTGAGCGGTTGATACCCGACTTTTCAAGGAATTTGAAGCCTTCTTCTTCCATTTCCGCCAGCATGGTATTGAGTTTGTGCCAGTCCATTTCATCAATCGGGCAAACCAAGCTGCGGATTTGCTCACTTGCCACAGGCGATACCAGAAAGCCCAGCGCCGACACCACGCCCGCACCTACGGGAATAATCAGTTGTGGGGAGTTGAGCAAGCGCGCCACCTGAAAAGCATGAACAGGACCTGCACCGCCAAAAGCAAGCATAGAGTAGCCGCGAGGGTCGCGCCCTTTTTCCAAAATATGCACACGAGTGGCATTTGCCATATTTTCATTCACAATGCGATGCACGCCCATGGCTGCCTCTTCTATACTGATTCCCAGTGGTTTGGCAATGTGCGTTTCAATGGCTTTACGGGCAGCGGCGATGTCTAATCGCATGGTTCCGCCCAGAAAATAATCGGGATTAAGGTAGCCCAGCACAAGGTCGCAGTCGGTAACGGTGGGCTTTTCGCCGCCGCGCCCGTAGCAGGCAGGGCCGGGTTCTGATGCTGCACTTTCCGGGCCGACTTTCAGCAGCCCGAGGTTGTCTATGTGTGCAATGCTGCCGCCTCCTGCGCCAATCTCAATCATGTCAATCACGGGAATGCGAACGGGCAAACCGCTGCCTTTTTTGAAGCGACGCACACGAGCAGCCTCAAATTGGTTAGTAATTTCGGGTTCGTTGTGGTTGATGAGTGAGGCTTTGGCAGTCGTTCCGCCCATGTCAAATGCCAGCAAGTCGGGCTTGCCTATCAGTTTGCCGTAGAAAACCCCTGCCATGGTGCCGCCTGCGGGGCCTGACTCGAGCAACTGAATCGGTGTGTGGCGAGCACCTTCAATGGTAGTCAAGCGGCCACTGGAAATCATGATATTAATAATGCCGTTGAAGCCCAAATCGCGCAGCCGCTTTTCCAAATGACCAAGATATTGGTCGGTAATGGGCTGTACGTAGGCATTCATCGCCGTTGCCGAACTGCGCTCATACTCGCGAATTTCGGGCATTACTTCGCAGGAAAGACTCACGTAAATATCGGGATGGTGCTTTCTGATGTATTCGCCGACGGCCTTTTCATGCGCAGGGTTGGCAAAAGAGTGCAGGAAACAAACGGCAATGGACTTGACTCCTGCCTGTAACAAGTCATCAACCACGGTTGCGATTTCATCGGCAGCAATGGGCGTTACAATTTCGCCTTTGTAGTTAATGCGCTCGGTAATGCCTTTGCGCAAATTGCGCGGCACAAGCGGCTCAGGCACAGACAGATTAATATCGTAAATATCATAGCGCAACTCGCGACCGATTTCCAGTACATCTTCAAAACCTTTGGTAGTAATCAGGCCTGTCGGTGAGCCGCGCCGCTCAATCACGGCGTTTGTTACCAGCGTTGTGCCGTGTACAATCGTGCTGAGTTGGCTTGCTTGCACACCCACACGTGCCAACAGTTCGGTTGTTCCTTTGATAATACCGTTGGAGGGGTCGTCGTAGGTGGTGAGCGTCTTGCCAAAGTGCAATTCGCCCGTTGCTTCGTTGAGTAATACAAGGTCGGTAAAAGTGCCGCCGATGTCTATGCCAAGTTTCATGGATTTTTCCGATAAAATATTAATGATATTCTTCGCCGCCGCTGACGTTCATTGCCTCGCCGGTGATGTAAGCCGCCATGTCTGAGGCAAGGAAAAGACAGGCTTTGGCGATGTCTTCCACAAATCCGGTGCGCCCCAGCGGGTTGCGGTCGCGGATGCCTTGCAGGTAGGTTTCGTAGTCCAAGCCGAATTTTTCGCTGAAAAACTTGTTTTGCCAATGCCCCAGCCCTGTGGTGATGTGGTTGGGGCAAACCGCATTGACGCGAATACCGAACTTGCCCAATTCAACGGCATTGGAGCGCGTCAGGCCGACTAAGCCGTGTTTGGAAGCCGTATAAGCTGCCGCATATGGGAAGCCCGATTTGGCCGCCTGACTGGCAATGTTGATAATGTTGCCGCCTCTGCCTTGTTCTATCATGCGGATGGCTGCCTGTTGGCTGCACAGGAACGCACCTTTCAGGTTTACGTCCAACACGGCATCCCAACTTGACTCCTTAAATTCGGTAAAAGGCTCCATTAAGTAGCCTACACCTGCATTGTTAATCAGTACGTCAATGCTGCCAAAGGTTTCTACAGCCTTGTCTATCAGATTTTTACAGTCGGCAGCTATTCTTACATCGCAGGGTACGGCAATGGCTTTTCCGCCGCGGGCAATACATTCTTCCGCAATGCCGTTCATTTCATCGGTGGCGCCGATATGTTCTGCACTGAATTCGCTGCCTTTGGGCTGTCCAAGGTCGGAAATGACAATGTTGCAACCCATTTCCGCGAAAGCATAGGCAATAGCCTCACCAATGCCCTTGCGCCTGCCGGAACCTGTAATAACAACTGTTTTACCTGTTAAGTCATTCATTTTCATATGCTTGTACATTTTAACTGCCGTGAAAAGGTTTTTAACTGGTCAGTAACCACTTCTTTGCTTCTTCCTTATCAAAGAAATACTTGACCGACATATTGCCTGTTTTCTCAATTCTTTGATTTTCCATTTTGATGGAAAATTCGCTGAAAAGATTTTTGGCAGGAATAATGGCTATTTTCCTACCGCCGGGCATGGCTTTGTCAAAGGCAGGTTGCCATTCGGTAAAAAACCATGTGTGGTCGTTAGGGTGCACGTTCATGTTGCGCTGGTCGAGCAACCATAAAATAACTTTATGGGTAATTGCAAATTCGCCCGACTTCAATACGCCCGTTCTGAATTCTTCCGATTTGGTAATGTTACCGAAATAAGAAATTTCAATCATCTGATTGTCGTCATTGAACAATACTTCAACAGTTGCACCTTTGAAAATAGTTTGCATGAAAAATTAACAGCGATGATAAGAAAATAGGTGGTAACAGTTAGGTTGTATGCCTGCCTAAATTTCATCAGTAAGGATGAAAATCGGATTGTCCGCAAGTTGCTGAAATTTTGCGGGAATTTCCGCCATTTTAGGCTCAGCACCCATATCTGCTACCAAACTGTCCACGGATTTAAAGTGAATCACTTCAAAGTATTTGTACGGTGGTGCAGCATCCGAACCGAATAAGCCCGATGCTTTGTAAACCTTAAAATCGCTGACGGACTTTAAACTCTTAACGGTCGGGATATCTAATTCTTTGGCAAAAGCCTCATATTCAGCCTCCGATACACCGGATTTCAGGTTGAAAAGTACGATTAGTGTTTTCATATCTTATATGGTTTTTTTGAACTGTTATTTGTGTTTAAAGCGTTGTTGGCGTTTGCGACGTGCAACGGCTAACAAACTTTTTTGAGTACCTGCCGGCGGTTGAAGCCCCCCGTCAGCGGATTTGAATGTGGATGTAAATTGCTCACTTCTATTTGTGACGACAGGCAGCGTGCATGGCCTGTTCCTGCTAATTTCCTGCATTTGCGAAGGTTTTGGCTGCTCCGCCCAGCATTCCGCCCGTATAGTTCATAATTATTTTTGCACCTTTGGTAATCAGTGTTTTTGCCTGTTCGGCATTGCCTGCCGTTGTACCGATGATGAGGTTATGGGCAAGCACAATCTCAAAAATGCGGTCAATGGTTTGCTGCACTTCGGGATGTGAGGGGCCGTCGTAGAAGCCCATGCTCATTGCCAAGTCGCGAGGGCCGATGATGAACCCATCCACGCCGGGCACTTTACACAGTTGTTCCAGATTTTCAACGGCTTGCATGTCTTCCACCTGTGGCAGTACCAGTGTTTGCTCGTTGGCAAAGCGCACATAGTCGGCCTGCGGCATTGCACCCAGTCCGAAGTTCCAAGCACGGACGGGGCCTAAGCCGCGCTCGCCCACAGGCGGATATTTGACGGCTTTGACCAATGCCTCAACTTCTGCAACGGTGCTCACACCGGGCATCATTACGCCCATAACTCCTGCATCCATGAATTGCAGGATGAGTTTGGCATCGGTGCTGCGGATGCGTGCCAGCGGGGTGATGCCAGTTGCCTCGCAAGCGCGGATGATTTCCAACGCCTGCGCTACGGTAATAGCTCCGTGTTCGCAGTCAATGATATAATAATCAAGTCCCGCATGGGCGCAGATTTCGGCTGTCATCGGGTCGGCAAAGTTGGAAATAACGCCCAAGGCGGCCTTTCCTTGTTGTATTTTGGCTTTTACTGCGTTTGTCTTCATGCTGCGATTCTTAGCGGTTTGCGATTGTAGATTTGCGGTTGGGAATCAAACCTGACGGGTTTTGGAAACCTGTCAGGTTTTTGTCTATTAGATTTTTTGTCTAAAAATTCATCAACGCAACAGGTGCGCGGTGCCGTTGGCGATTTTTTGTTTGACAAATTCTACCAAGCCGCCCGCTTCGGCTACTTCTAACACGAAAGGTGCCAGCGGTGCGGTTTCGCGCGTTTCGCCCGTGCGCAGGTTTTTAACCGTGTTGGTTTCCATGTTAAACTCCAACTCGTCACCTGTTTGGCAAATAGAAACCAAGTTTTTCACGGTGATGAAAGGCAGCCCGTAGTTGGTCGCATTGCGGAATTGCAGGCGCGAAAAGGAATCGGCAAAAACGGCTTTGATACCTGCGCCCATTAGCCCTGTTACAACGTGTTCAATGCTTTTGCCGCCGCCTGCGAAATTGTGCCCCGCTACGATGAAGGTATAACCCGCATCTTTGAAGGCATTTTCTTTGTCAAATTCGGGCGAAACACCGCTCATGATGAACTTGCTGTTGAGTACCTTGTCAATTGGGTCTGTCCAGAATTTTTGTACGACAATATCGTATGCCATCACGTAGCCCGAAGCTACCCAGCATTTGCCGCGAATAATTTTGTCTGACATAGTTTTTTCATTTTACAATTTCAAAATTTCTTTCCGCCATAAGCAGGTTGCCGCCCCACAGTTCCATGGTGTAGTTGCCTGCCACGGCCTCATTGGCTTCCAATACTTTGCGATAAGCCCACCAATCGGTGCCGCCTTTGTTGCTCAATTGCTGGTCAATGTTGCGGATGATGTTGCCTTTGCTGTCTTTTACCTTCCAAGTCAGCAGGATTTTGCGCTGATTGATTTTTGGCCAGTACACATAGCCGTATACCTCGGAGGCAGATTTAAAAACAGAGGTGCGATTGACCGGTTTATCGTTCTGCATCCCCGTAGTAAGTGCTACATCGGCATTGCCGGTGCTGATATCAAAGGAACGTTCATTGGCAAGCTCGCCATTAATCAGTACTTTAACCTTCCATTTGCCCGTTTGAATGCTTCGGTAGTCAATCATCATCGGGCTGTAGGCGTAGTAGGTTTCAGAGTCAGGTTTTAAGTCGAGGTTGTTGGTATGAACCATGTTGCCCTCGGGGTCGTAATACTCCCAAACCACTTTAAAAATGTTATTGGCCGTTAGTTCTTTGAATGTTACATGGCACAATACCATTGTGTCGGTCAGCGCCTCATAACCGTTCAGATTTTGCAAGGCTCTGAAATTATTATCTACCCCCCGAGTGAAGGTTATCTGTGTCTTGAAAGTACCTTTGACCAATGTAAAAGGCTTTTCTGCCACCTTTTTGTCAAAAATTTTCAGCACAGCTTTCCACTGCCCCAAGGGCATTTGCGGGGCAAGGCTAAAAAGCCGGTAGGCTACCATACCCTTTGGCGACTTTACATAACTGACTTTTTCTGCCTGAAACGGTACGCCGTCGTTGGGCGGATGCAGTTCCCATTGTACGGCCTCCCCGTAGTCGCCGTTGATGAGCGCGTGAACGAAGAAAGATGCACTTGTTGTGGTAATGGTATCGGTTACTTCCAAAGGCAAATAAGTGGTTGCGTCGAGCTTTTTGGCAATGCTGAGCTGTACTGTACCACTGAAAGTTTTAGGGCGGAAAATCCAGACAATCAGTGCGATAACGGCAACTCCGGCAGCTATCCACATCCACATTCTTTTTCGCTGTTCGGCACGCGCTGCTTCGGCTTCTTTTTCCTGAAGCATTTGTTGATAGGCTTCTTCCAACTTATCGGAAGGAATGCCCATTTCGGCGGCTACTTGTTTAAGTGCCTCAAAGTCATGCTCTTTCGTGTCGGCATGAATGTGCTCCTGATTGGTAAGGTAGTAAGCCTTTTCAATCAGGGTATTGAAATCCTTGTCTGAAATTTTTCGCACAGGTTTAGCCATGGCAGTCAGTGTTTATCATCAACCGAATACAATAGTTGAAGATAAGGAAAAGGATTGCAATTTTATCATGCCGAACGGAGTCGCTTACAGCAATCGGGGGTCGGAGATAACACCCGATAAGGCAGAGGCAGCCACTACCGCAGGGGAAGTCAAATAGATTTGTGCGTTTTTGCTGCCCATGCGGCCTTTCATATTGCGATTGCCTGCGCTGAGTACAATATCGCCGTCGCCTGCTACCCCTGTATGAATGCCCGCGCAGGAAGCACAACTCGGAGTATCTACTGCTACGCCCGCTTCTACCAAGTCGGTGATATAGCCCGCACGCAGTGCGTCTAAATAGACCTGCTGACTGGCCGGCACCAAAATAAAGTTTACGTCGGGGTGGACTTGCTTGCCTTTCAGAATTTGCGACAGTACGGCGATGTCTTCTAATCTGCCGTTTGTACAAGTGCCCACAAAAGCCTTGTTGAACTTGCGGCCGACTACTTTTTCCACCGGCACAACGTCATCCAACTTATCGGGCAAGGCTACCGTCGGGCCAATGTTGGTAACATCCACCTCATAAACCGCATCGTAATGTGCGTCGGGGTCGCTGGCAATCATTTCCCAATCGCCTTTTTGTACGGGGCGTAGGTAGTCAATGGTTTTTTGGTCGGGTGCAATAATGCCGTTTTTCGCGCCCAAATCTACGGTCATATTGCAGAGCGTCATGCGGCCTGCAATATCCAAGGCCTCAATGGCAGGGCCTGCATATTCCAATGCTTTGTAAATCAGGTGGCCGTTCCAGTGCATCATGCCCATGATGTGCAGGCTGAGGTCTTTTGCCATCACATAGGGCTGCCATTTGCCTGTGATATGAAACTTCACCGATTCCGGCACGCGAAACCAGCACTTGCCGATAGCCATTGCCACAGCGGCATCGGTTACGGAAACGGCATTACCAACTGCGCCGACTGCACCGTAGGTATTGGCGTGGCTGTCCGTTCCAACGCTGATTTTGCCGGGCAGTACGTGCCCGTTTTCTACCATAACCTGATGGGCTATGCCTTGTCTGCCCAAATCGTAGAAATATTTGATGTTGTGTTCCTTAACAACCTGCCGCCATTCGTTCAGCATGGTGGCAAAAGCAGGCGTAGGGGGTGGAACCAAATGGTCTGAAACGCAGATAACTCGCTCACGGTCAAATACTTCTGTTTTGCCTAATTCGTGCAGGCTTTTAAAAGTAGATTTACCAAGGTAGTCCATCGTCATAACGGAAAAAACATCCGTCCAGACCAATTCTCCCGGTTTCACCTTGTCGCGGCCACTGTTGTAGGCCATAATTTTTTCAGTGATGGTCATTCCTGCCATAGTATGCAGTGGGGTTTAGTTTTTTTTCATATTTACTTTTTGCCGAGCAACGTCGCCGCCAAATGCGCTGTGAGAGTTTACGCAACTTTCATGCGTGCGCTTGACAAGCAGTTGAGCAAATGGAATTTACATCAGCACATAGCACACGCTGTTACACTACGACTTTTGCTGATTTTTTGCATCCGAATTCCGAAAATTTCGGCCTGTTTTGCCCATTTACTGCTCCGTACCTAATCTTTGTCAGGCATTTACGGTTGCTTCCCGCACTTCGCTTGGAATATTGTACTGCCCGATGGCATCGTAGTCGGTTTGTTCCTGTGTGGAAACTTGCCGTTCTTCAATCATTGTCAGTCCTTCAAAGCGCCCGCTGTGGCTCCATTGCCAAACGCGCATCCGATGGCCGGGGCCGATGGTGTTGATGATTTCGTAGAGTTTGCTGCCCGGGTCGGCCTTGTAAGTCCACTCCAAAATAATGGAGTCGCCGCTTTCCCATGAAGTACCGTAAATACGGTCGTTGTCAAAGGTCATAATACCGGCTTCGTTGAAGTAGTTTTTGCCGAAGTTGTGTCGCTCATAGCGACCGTTGTCCCAAAAGTATTCGTTGAGTTGTTCCCAACAGTTACCGTTTAGGCGTAGTGTCAAACGGCTTTTGTGATGGTCAAGTACCTTTCCGTCAGGTGAAAGCCGTGTGTAGGTGCCTTCCCATACGCCGGTGTGCAGCGGAAATAGTTTCAGATTCATACAATCAAATGCGTTAGTGGTGAAAAGTTCCCGAATCGGGGTTTACTTCAAATGTAGTAAAAATAGTTAATTACATTAACTATTCCTCCGTAAAAAAGTTTGAGGCAATGGAGCAGCCTTGTTCTTTGAGCCTATGAACCCTTTATATAAAAGCGCAGGTGATTTTGCGAAAATTTTTGTATAAGTATTCTGAAATACAAGCTCTTGCACCTGATAGGTCTCTAAGACCCATCAGGTTTAAATTTTTTACAAGTGGTGTAGGATTAATACCCCAGTACAGGGCTAAGCCATCGCTCAATTTCTTCTACTGACATCCCTTTGCGGGCGGCGTACTCCTCTACTTGGTCTTTCCCGATTTTGCCCAAGCCGAAGTATTTGGCTTCGGGGCTGGCATAATACCACCCACTGACTGCCGCCGCCGGATACATAGCGCAACTTTCGGTTAGTTGTAAGCCGATGTTTTCGGTTACATGCAACAGTTGGAACAGTGTGCGTTTTTCCAAATGGTCAGGGCAGGCAGGGTAGCCCGGTGCAGGACGAATGCCTACGTACTTTTCGTGAATCAGGGCATCGTTGTCCAAATTTTCATCCGGTGCGTACCCCCAAAATTCCTTGCGGACACGTTCGTGCATACGTTCTGCAAAGGCTTCTGCGAGTCGGTCGGCAAGAGCTTTTACCATGATGCTGCTGTAATCGTCGTGCTGTGCTTCATATTGGCGGGCAAGTTCTTCCGCACCGATGCCTGCCGTAACGGCAAATGCACCTATATAGTCCTCTCTGCCGCTCGATTTGGGTGCTATGAAGTCGCTCAGGCAGAAGTTGGGGAGATTTTTCGCCTTTTTGTTTTGTTGGCGCAGATTGTGGAGCAGTGTGGCTACCAATTGGCGATTTTCCTTGTAATGTACGTGCTTGTGCGAGCCGTGTACATCGCAAGTAGTTTCGAGCACAAGTTCCTCAAAATCATAAAGTTCTATATCATCTTCTACGCTGTTGGCAGGGAAAAATCCGATTACTGCTTTTGCCTGCAACAGGCGGTTGTCAATAATATGTTTGAGCATTACCTGTGCGTCGTCATAGAGTTTGCGGGCTTCGCTGCCTACCACAGGGTCATTCAGAATGGCAGGGAAGCGGCCGGCCAGTTCCCAAGACTGAAAGAATGGCGTCCAGTCAATATATCGTGCCAATTCGGCCAGCGAATAATCCTGAAATACTTTCACTCCCAAAAAAGAAGGCTTAACGATGGGCGCTGTTTCCCAGTCTATCGCAACCTTGTTCCGACGTGCTTCTTCAAGGGTGATGTAATTTTTTGCACCCTGACGTGCGGCATGTTCGGTGCGAAGTTTTTCGTATTCTTCGCGAATTTGATTGACCAATGCGTCTTTGGTGCCTTCCTCTTTGCTGACGAGGGCAGCAGCTACCGGCACACTGCGCGAGGCATCCAATACGTGAATAACAGGGTGGCTGTATTGGGGCGCAATTTTTACTGCGGTATGGATGCGCGAAGTAGTTGCTCCGCCAATGAGGAGCGGAGTCGTCATTTTGCGCTTTTCCATTTCCTGAGCCACATATACCATTTCGTCCAGCGAAGGAGTAATCAGCCCCGAAAGGCCGATAATATCTACATTTTCTTTTTGGGCGGTGTCAAGGATTTTTTCCAGCGGCACCATTACCCCCAAATCAATGATTTCGAAGTTGTTACACGCAAGTACTACGCCTACGATATTTTTACCGATGTCGTGTACGTCTCCTTTAACGGTTGCCAGCAGAATTTTGCCTGCACCGCTGCTTTGCAAGGCATCGGGGTTGTTGCGCTTTTCTTCTTCAATAAACGGAATCAGATAGGCAACGGCTTTTTTCATTACGCGGGCACTCTTTACCACTTGCGGCAAAAACATTTTCCCCTCGCCGAAAAGGTCTCCGACGATGTTCATGCCATCCATCAGGGGGCCTTCAATTACTTGCAGCGGCCGCTCGTAGAGTTGTCGCGCTTCTTCGGTGTCTTGTTCGATGTATTCTACAATTCCTTTAATGAGAGCGTGTTTTAGGCGCTCTTGCACGGGTTCGTTGCGCCACGCTTCGTCTTTTACGATTTCCTTGCCTTTGTTTTTAACGTGCTCGGCAAATTCAACCAACCGTTCGGTAGCATCGGGGCGGCGGTTGAGCAGCACGTCCTCGATGCGTTCCAGCAAGTCTTTTGGGATTTCTTCGTACACCTCAATCATGCCGGCATTAACAATACCCATGTCCATGCCTGCCTGAATGGCGTGGTATAGAAAAGCAGAGTGCATGGCTTCGCGCACTACGTCGTTGCCGCGGAACGAGAAGGAAATATTGCTTACGCCGCCCGAAACTTTTGCACCCGGCAGGTTTTCTTTAATCCATTGGGTGGCGCGAATGAAATCAACGGCGTAGTTGTTATGCTCCTCAATGCCTGTGGCTACGGTCAGGATGTTGGGGTCAAAGATGATGTCTTGCGGCGGGAAACCGACTTCGTTCACCAGAATATCGTAGCTGCGTTTACAGATTTCTATGCGGCGTTCGTAGCTGTCGGCCTGTCCTTGTTCATCAAACGCCATTACTACCACGGCTGCACCGTAGCGGCGAATCAGGTGTGCGTGTTCTTTGAATTTTGCCTCACCTTCTTTCAAAGAAATGGAATTGACGATGCCTTTGCCCTGCACACATTTCAAACCTGCTTCAATTACGCTCCATTTGGAGGAGTCTATCATCACGGGTACGCGCGCGATGTCGGGTTCTGCGGCAATGAGGTTTAAAAATTTTACCATTGCGGCTTCGGAATCCAACATGCCCTCATCCATGTTGATATCAATAATCTGTGCGCCGCCTTCTACCTGCTGGCGGGCAATGTCTAATGCTTCTTCGTAATTTCCCTCTTTGATGAGGCGGGCAAATTTGCGGCTGCCTGTAACGTTGGTACGCTCGCCGATATTGACAAATCGCGTTTCAGGGGTGATGTTGAGCGGCTCTAATCCACTGAGGTGCAGGTAGTTGTCTTTTTCGGGAATTTGACGAGGTTTGTAGCGGGCAACCGTTTGGGCAATAGCGCGAATATGTTCGGGCGTAGTGCCGCAACAGCCGCCGACAATGTTCAGCAAACCTGCCTCTGCAAACTCAATTAATTGCGCTACCATTTGTTCGGGTGTTTCATCGTACTGCCCGAACTCGTTGGGTAAGCCTGCATTGGGGTAAATGCTGACCGCTACGTTGGCTACTCGGCTCAATTCTTTGGCATAGGGCAACATCAGGCGCGCCCCCAAAGCACAGTTCAGACCTACGCTCATGATGTGTGCATGGGAAATAGAATGCCAAAATGCCTCTGTTACCTGTCCTGAAAGGGTTCTGCCGCTTTGGTCGGTAATCGTTCCTGAAACCATCACGGGCAATTTTTTGCCGGGTATGCCCAAGAAAGGGAATTGGGTTTTATCGCCTTTCGCACACTCGCGGCGCGGCGGCATAGATGTATGATGAATCTCGTCAAAATATTTTTCAATGGCAAAAAGGGCAGCTTTTGCGTTCAGTGTATCAAAAATGGTTTCTACCAACAGCACATCTGCGCCGCCATCCACCAAACCGCATACCTGTTCGTAGTAGGCCTCTACCAACTGGTCAAAAGTAACGGCACGATATCCGGGGTCGTTTACATCAGGCGAAATGGAGGCGGTGCGGTTGGTCGGCCCCAGTGCACCGGCTACGTAGCGGGGTTTATCGGGCTGTTGCGATGAAATTTCATCGGCTACTTCACGCGCTATTTTGGCTGATTGATAGTTTAGTTCATACGCCAGTTCTTCCAACTGATAATCGGCCTGTGCAATTCTGGTGCCGCTGAAAGTATTGGTCTCGATAATATCTGCACCTGCGAGCAAATATTGCCTGTGGATTTCTTTGATGATGTCGGGGCGTGTGATGGAAAGCAGGTCGTTATTTCCTTTTAAATCGTGCGGATGGTCTTTGAAACGTTCGCCTCTAAAATCTTCCTCGCTGAGTTTGTAACGCTGAATCATGGTTCCCATGGCGCCATCCAGCACCAGAATGCGCTCTTTCAGCAGCTGACGTATGTCTGTTTTCATAGATGGAATTGATTTCGAAAATGTATATAGCGCCCTTGGGGCAATTCGTTATGAAATACTCAAAACAGAACGATAAATTTCAACAAAATTATATGCGAAACGGGTAGAATTTGCATTTTCGGCAGGCGATTTTGGTGCTGTGCGCAAATAAAAAGAGCCGCTCCTTGATTTGGGGCGGCTTAAACTGCTTGCCGTGAATCAGGCCTATCTCATGCGGATGCTGCCGTATTTGGTGGCAATGCGAACTTTACCGCCTCCTTTGCCTACCTGACCTTCCAGCGTCTGTGTTTGCGATTGTGAAATATCGCGGCGAATGTCTGCTCCTGCTACGTCCATCCTGATGCTGCCATAAGAGGAAGTAGCCGAAAACTCAAAGTTTTGCCCGCTGCCAAAATAAACGGTAAACGAACTGTATGCACCTTCTAAATCTATGGCAGAAAAGCCCTTGCTCACTTCGTCTATGCTGAAACTGCCTGCATAGCGCGCTTCCATATGGATTTCCTTTTTCAGCCGATGCACCTTAAAATCGGAATAGGCAATGTTTCCCGTGATGGTTTCGGCTTCATTTTCAATCAGAATGCCGCCATATTTGGTATCGGTACGGAGTTCTTTTACATTTTCGTAGGTTATTTTACCATAGCGATTGTTTACGGTCAATTTACCGCCTTCGCGAATAATACCGTTGCCATAGCTTAGGTCAATGATGCCATTTTCCAGCAACTCTATATCTGCGCTGCTGTATGCAATATCGAGCTTTTTGTTGGTGCCTGTAATTTTATTGGCTTTAAAACTGCCATACTTAACGGCTGCGTCTAATGAACCGCTGAAATTGTCTAAAAAAACGGCACCATAGCGGTTGTTGAGTTTTAATCCGTTTTTGGCGGGCATATTGACCAAATAGTTAATCTCAAAACCATTGATATTATTGATGTTGATACTTCCGGAAGAGTTGATAATGGTTTCAAAGCGCACGGTATTGCCCGTTTTGCCGTATTTGATTTCAATGCGGTCAAGTGTTTCCTTAGCCCGCCGCTCGTTGTTGCCCCATGCCCGCACGGTAACTTCTACCGTAATTTCGGGTTTGTCCCAAGTGTTGATGTGTATTTTACCGTGTCGGTTGGTCAGTTCTGCCACATCGCCCGCGTCCATGCTATATTTTTCGGAGATTTTTTTGGTTACTTCAATTCGGTCGGAGGCCTGTGCCGTCCAATAGAACATGGTCAGAAGCAGGCTAAGAAGGGCAACTTGTATATGTTTAGCTGAGTTTCTCATTTTTTTGCTGGGTTTGTTTTTGTACTTTTTCCAGAATTTCCAATTGTTTGTTGAGCAGTTCCATGCGGTATTGCAGGTTTTGAATCATCGCTTCTACGACTCGCTGACTGCCTGTTTTGTAAAAGTCGTTTTTCAGTTCGCCATAGGCTTCGTTGAGTTTTTTCAGTTCGGTTTCGTAATCTTTGCCTACGCCAAGTTTTTTGAGGTCATAACGGCTGAGTTCGTCCGATTTCAGTTGTATTTGGCGCGTGTAAAAATCTTCTGCCTCTGCAAGTTCGGGTGCTATTTGGTCAAGTGTAACCGTAACTGCGTCATTTGTCGGGAAGGTGGATGCAGCATTTTTTTGCAGTTGTCTGTTTTCGTACACCAGCCAGCCTATCCCCGTGCCAAGCAGCAAGATGATGGAGGCTGCTACTTGCCAGAGGCGATACAGAGGCACCATGCGCACCGATTTGCCTTGTTGCATTCCCTTTTGAATACTTGCCCATACTTTCGCATCGGGTTCTTCGCTGTCAAAGGCTTCCCTGTTTTGGGAAATAAATTTTTCTATTTTATCCTTTTCCATGACCTTAGTGGTATTTTTGGTTTACCAGTCGTTGCGTTGTTGCCGCAACATGTCTCTTAATTTCGCTTTGGCGCGGTTGTACTGCGTTTTTGAAGTAGAAACCGAAATGCCAAGAATTTCGGCAATTTCGCTGTGCTCATAGCTTTCCAGCGCATACAGCGAAAATACAACCCGAAAACCATCGGGCAATTGGCTGATGGCTTGCTGTACAAGCGCTATTTTTAACGGCAAATCTTCATCAGGTTCTTCTGTTTCTTCGGGAATGTCTGTTGTTTCTTCGCCGGTCAGCAGTTCTTTTTGCCACTTTCTGGACTGGTTAATGGCCGTATTGACGGCAATGCGCTTCAACCATGCCCCAAATGCAGACTCACCTCTGTAACTTCCCAACCTTTGAAAAGCAGTTAAAAAGGTTTCTTGCAGAGCGTCTTCTGCAAGCGCCGTGTTGCCGGTGATGCGCAAGCAAGTGTTGTACATTGCTTTGGCATACAGGCGGTACAACTGAAATTGCGCCTTGCTGTCTCCCTTGCGGCAGGCATCTATAACTGCCTGATGCTCATTGTGATAAACATCTTTATTGCTCTCGCCGGGTGTTTGAGTGATTTTCATCAACGCTCTCATCAGGGTTTCCTGCCAACTGTTTTTAAACCAAAGACAATCGGTAAAAACGGGAAGTTGCATGGCGACAAAAAGTTTTTGAAGAGATTACCTCTTTTGGAGGGCAGGGACGTTTTTTTCTTGTACCGGCGATGTTTTACGGGTGAGGCGTGCGTACAAAATGAGTATGGCGGCAATTAACAGCGCCAGAATCAGGGCAGGTAAAATTTTATTAAACCGCTCCAGCATCTGCGGGAAACTGTGGCGCTTGCGGCTTCGTCGGAACTGCACCAGCACGCGGTTAAAATCTTTCTGTGCCTGTATTTCAGCCTCCGACGGTTGAGGCGGGTCTATCCGTATGTCGTACTTACTGTTCACTTGGCAATATTTTTAGCGATTTTTCTTAATTTTTCCAAAATGCGATGGGTGCGTACTTTAACGTTGTTTTCCGTTTGCTCTAATATAAAGGCTATTTCTTTAAAAGGGCGGTCTTCAAAAAAACGCAACTCGAGCAATGCTACTTCTTCTTCGTCTAACTCATTGAATAACAGTTGGATGACTTGGGTTTGTTCCTGTTTTTTATCTTCGCCTGCCTCTGCAAAAAAGCGCTTGATGTCTTCGGTTTCTATGCTTACCACTCTTTTGCGTTGCGTATGGCGGTAAAATTCATTGACCTGATTGGTGGCAATCCGATACAGCCATGCCGAAAAAGGCAGACCTTTGTGTGTGTACTTTTCCAACCGAATCATTGCTTTGAGGAAAACTTGCGAGCAGAGGTCGGCCGTTATCTGGCTGTCGCCTACCCGGCGATTGATGAATAGGAATACCTGCCTGTAATACTTTTCGTAGAAATAGCCGAAAAGTTCAGGATTGTTTTTGGCCTGCTCGAGTATAAGTGCTTCCTGCTGAATCTGTTCGTCGGATTGGTGCATCAGGCTTTGCCGGGTAAGTTTAGGCTCATAATGCTATTGGCCGAGCAAAGGTTACAAAAAATTGCGGGTTTAAATGCCTCTTCAAATGAGAACTTTTCACCTGTGAAGTATCTGCCGCTACTGTATTGATTCCGATTGCGAGTATTTCTCGAGCAAAATCCGCATTTAAAAAGGATGCAAAAATTTGCTCACGTACTTACACCCCAAGCGCAAGCATTTTACGTAAATTACTGAAAAACAGATATTTAAATCTGAGAGGTCTTTGCCTACCTCAGGTTGATAGCAAACTCACGATAAAATTTTTTCGTGCACTAAGGCTGTGCCTTTGCCCAGTAGCGACGGTAGGCGTCCATCAGTGCATCATAAAGCAGTTCGCCTTGGAACGCATAGCCTTTGGGTGTCAGATGGAGGCGGTCGGCAGTGGCTAACTGGCTGCGTTGCCACTGGTCAACGGAGCGAAGCCCGCCCATGACCGTGTAAAAATCCCACACGGAAACGCCTGATTCTGTGGCTACTTGAAAAATCAGTTCGCGCACTTTGTTATTGTGCGGGTTCAGGTAGCGGCGGGCACGGTATGCGTCGCCGGGTGTTGTCAGCAGCACAGAGGTGCGAGGATAGGCGCGTTTGACCATGTTTACTAAAAACCGCAGGTTGGTCAGGAAAACTTCTTCGTCAAACTTGATTACGTGCGCATCGTTAGTGCCCAGTGAAAGAATTACCAAGTCGGGTTTGAGTACGCGCAGTTGGCGGTCAAAGTCTTCACAGCGAAAATAGGTAGTTACTTCCGCACCGTTTACGCCTACACTGCTGTACACAATGCCTGCGCGGTCGTTTTCCAATGAAAAACCCTGCAAAACAAACTGGGTTTGTGCGGGGTCGGAGCGAGTCAGTTTAATGGTAATTTCTTCCTGTGGTTTGCTGAACTCAAACTCAACGAATCCCTCGCGGCTCATGTAGCTGGAAACCAATTCGGACGGATTGGCTACTACCGTTACATTGAACGACGATTTATCAAAAACAGGGTAAAATATTTTGACGCGGGTAATATCGTAAACGGTGGCATTATTTTCCCTGTTGGGGTTGATGGTGAGGGTTGCGTTGGGGTCTTTGGCAATGGCGACCACTCCTGCAAGTCCCCACTTGGCATAGGCATCGCGCTTGATGCTGCGGACACCTTCCCACTTGCCTTGATAGCTGACCGAGTAATTTTGCGGATTGTTGGTTCCGGCAGCGGCATAGGGAAAAACAAAGCCCCGTCCGCCATTGCCGAAATTATTGGTCATTTGCATCAAGTCGCGCACACGACCTGAAAAAAAATCTGCCTGAATGTGCGAGTCGCCAATATGAACAATGTTTACCTTGCGTTTGATGCCGGACTCTAACTGCTTGACTGCCAGAAAGAAGTTGCGCATTCCTTCGCCGTTGGGGTTGGGCTGATGGATGACGTTTTCGGAATAGTTAATGAATCGGTAAGGTTGCGCCGACAGCGACAAAGCCGACAAGCAAAGACTTGTCAGTACGATTGCAAGGCGTTTGTATATCGGTGTGTTATTGCGCAATTCTGTTCCTGATTTTGTAGTTTTCATACTCTTTGATTAGGGCGTTGTAGAGCATTTCGCCTACCAAACGCGCCCCTCGCGGGGTAAAATGTGTATAGTCTTTGCCTGCCAGCGGCGGCTTGTTGTTTACCCAACTTACCATAGAGCCCTCGCCGCCCATTGCTTCGTACAAATCCCAAAAAGCACAGCCAGCGCGGAAGGCTGCCGCCCGTTGTGCATCGCGTATTTTGGGAACGTTGGGGTAGGAGGCATAGCCTGTGCCACTGCGTCGCGCCATATCGGAGAGTCCGACTACCAGAATATCTGCTTGCGGGGCTACCGATTTGAAAAAACGCAATTGCTTGTAGAGCATGTTCTCATAGAAAGTGTAATCGCGGAGTACATTGGGTACAACGTTTACGCCAAATTGCAAAATGATAAGTTTCACATTCAGCAATTCGTATTGGCGGCGCAGCCACTCGGCATTCATCTTAGTAAATTCCACACCTGAGCTGCCACGCATGGCAACGTTATCTAATGCGATGCCCTGATTGCAGTCTAAGGCAACACCAAAAAACTCGCTGCCTTCAGCACTTTCCAAACTGATGGACAACTTTTTGAATCGCCCCGGCACGGCCTGTTCCACTACGGCCACGTTTCGTTCCTGTTGCAGTGCAAAATCCAGCGTAGTGTCTTGCGGCAAGCCGTCCATTTTAATATGTGCGGCTACTTTGGCAAAAGGAGAAGCATAAATAAACTTGATGTTTTCTACCTGTGTGGCATTGGCAAACTCATCACTGAAGCGGGTTTCGCGAAAGCGGGAGGTAGCACGCCACGACAGTTGTGCAGGTGCCAGAGAGTCTTTGGGCACAGGCGGGCTGAACCGATAGGCGGCAGCCAGCACACCGTAGCGCCCCGTCCGATTGCTTTTGTTGTTGTTGCCATATATGGCATATTTAGACCAGTTGCCCGATGCTTCGGTGGAAATGGTTGAGCGGGAGGCTTGCAATTCTAAAAACGGGACAATGCCCACGCCGCAACCGCCAAATTTGCGCTGCAACCTCGAGCGAATATAGTCGCTGATGCGGTCGCCTTCTATTTGGGAGTCGCCGTAGTGCACAATGCGCACCAACGAAGGTTTTTGCGAAAGTGCTGCCCAAGCGGCAAATACGCGGTCTAATGCCGTCGGGTTCAGGCTGTCGGCAAATTGGATGGGGTATTTAGGGTCTGCAACAGGTTCAGGGCGCTCCTCTCTCTTGCCCGATGGTGTACCTGCGCTTGGCGATGCTAAACTATCGGGATTTATCGGGCTTTTTTGCACTTGCTTTGCGGCTTGCTCCAAACTGTCCAATCGGCGTGCCATTGCATTTAGGTCTGCCATGCGTTCTTCGTTCACAACCGTGGCTGTATCCGTACCCATAAAGTCCTTGAAAGTAAAGACTTTAAGTGTGAAGTTTTCGCTGAAAGGGATTTCGCCGGGCGATAAAACCATCAGGATAATGATGGCGCAGGCAACATAAAACAACAGCAGAATTGTACGAAAAGGAGTTACCATTCGCTCAAAAGGGCTAAAACAACCGCAAGTTAAGCGAAAATTAAATTGCGCCTGCTTTCTTTCTGGCTTGCTAAAACCTTTATTTTTGTTTCCGTATGGAAACTTTCTTTGTAGAATCACTCGGAATAGAACCGTTTTACTACCAGTGGGTGCTATTGCCGCTGATGGTTTTTTTGGCACGTATAGGAGATGTTTCGCTGGCAACCATGCGCATTATGTTGCTGATGAGCGGTCGTCGGCAGATTGCGCCCTTGCTCGGTTTTTTGGAAGCCCTCATCTGGATTTTAGCCATTGGGCAAATTATCCGCTCGGTAAACAGTCCATTGGCATACATTGCTTATGCGGCAGGTTTCGGCACAGGCACATATGTTGGTATGTGGATTGAGGGCAGGTTGGCTTTGGGTAAGGTGATTGTACGGGTAATTACGCGCCGCGATGCCACAGAATTAATTAAAGTGCTGATGCAGTCGCGGTTTGGGTTCACCAATATTGTGGCCGAAGGCAGAAAGGGAAATGTCAATGTTATTTTTTCGGTAGTGCAGCGCAAAGACTTGCCCGAATTGGTGCAACTGATAGAAGCACATAATCCCAACGCATTTTATACGATTGAAAATGTGCGCTATGCCAGCAACGGCGGCCTAATGATGATTGAAAATGATAATACGAAAGCGCTTTCGCCGCTTACCACCCTTAAAAAATAGTGCTAACTTTGTGGCAATCAACCTCATTTAATCTGTGAAAGAAGAATATCACCGTTGGTACTCGCCCCGTATCGGGCGCGACTTTGAAATGCTCACTTTCGGGCATTCGGGCTATCCGATGATTATTTACCCGACTTCTATGGGAAGATACTATCAGAACAAGGATTTTGGTCTGATTCATTCCATTGAATGGTTCATTAACACCGGCAGAATCAAAGTTTACTGCCCGGATAGCATTGACAATGACAGTTTTTACAATAAAAACATCCATCCGGCACATAAAATTGCCAACCATGTAATTTATGACGACCTGATTCTCAACGAAGTTGTTTACCGCGCCATGTATGAAACAGGCCGCAGCACGGTTTGTATGGCGGGTTGCAGCTTTGGCGGTTATCATGCACTGAACTTCTCATTCCGTCATCCCGACAAAGTGCGCTATATGTTCAGTTTGGGCGGCGCATTTGATATCCGCTCTTTTATGTGGGGACATTACGATGAGAATGTTTACTTCAACAATCCGGTGGACTATATGCCAAACCTTGGCCCCGGTTGGTATTTAGACAATATTCGCAACATGGGGATTGTGCTTGGAACCGGCGAATACGATATCTGCAAGGAAGACAACATCCGCATGTCGCAGATACTGCACAGCAAACATATTCCGCACTGGCTCGATATCCGCCCGGGAGCTAACCACGACTGGCCGGCTTGGAATATGGTACTGCCCGAGTACGTATCGCAAATGAACGTTTGACAATCAATAAAAAAACTGTCGGATTTTTAAACCCCGACAGTTTTTTATTGCCGATTTTTTGCTCATATACTTGGTTTACGGAACAATGACGCGTCGGCCAATGCTTGCGTAATACCAACCTGTTTGCTGCATCATATCTAAGCTGTACAGGTTGCGCCCGTCAAAAATTACCTTGGATGCCATGACAGTGGCCATTCTTTCCAAATCAGGGGTGCGGAACTCGCTCCATTCGGTTATGATAGCCAGTGCATCGGCACCTTGCAATGCCTGATAAGGGTCTTCGGCATAGCTGATTCGGTCGCCCAGTACTTTCTTGGTATTTTCCATTGCCTCAGGGTCAAAGGCCGTGATAACAGCGCCTTGTTTGAGTAAATCCTCTATGATGTAAAGGGCGGGTGCTTCGCGAATATCATCGGTATTAGGTTTGAAGGCAAGCCCCCAGACAGCAATTTTTTTGCCGCGCAGCTCATCGCCGTAAAAGTCTTTGATTTTTTCAGCCAGCACGTGGCGTTGCTGATAATTGACCGACATAACGGCATCCAATATGCGGAAGTTGTACTCATATTGGCGTGCAGTCAGGCTCAGTGCCTGCACGTCTTTTGGGAAGCAACTGCCGCCGTAGCCTACGCCCGGGAACAGAAAACGAGGGCCGATGCGTTTGTCGCTGCCCATACCCTTGCGCACATTGTCCACATCAGCTCCCACAAGCTCGCACAGGTTGGCGATTTCGTTCATAAAGCTGATGCGCATGGCTAAGTATGAGTTAGCGGCGTACTTGGTCATCTCGGCAGAGCGCTCATCCATAAAAATAATCGGGTTGCCTTGACGAACATAAGGCTCATACAAGCGCTGCATAATCTCGCGGGCGCGTTGCGAAGATGTACCTATGACTACGCGGTCAGGTTTGAGAAAATCCTCTACCGCTACGCCTTCGCGCAGAAACTCCGGATTGGAAACTACGTCAAAAGGCACTTTGGCATGAGCAGCAATGGCTGCATGTACCTTCTCGGCAGTACCAACCGGCACAGTACTTTTATCAACAATTACTTTGTATTCGTCAATAATTTTACCCAATTGTGAAGCAACTCCCAGCACATAAGACAAATCGGCTGAACCGTCTTCCCCCGGAGGAGTCGGCAGTGCAAGGAAAATAATCTGAGACTGTTTAACAGCCGATGCCAAATCGGTCGTAAATTGAAGTCGCCCTTGGCGAGTATTGCGCTCGAAGAGTAATTCAAGCCCCGGCTCATAAATAGGCAACTCTCCGTTGAGCAGTTTGTTTACTTTTTCAGCGTTATTGTCTACGCAAATAACATGGTTACCTGTTTCTGCAAAACAAGTACCTGAAACAAGGCCTACATACCCCGTTCCGATAACAGCAATTTTCATGGTAAATAATGGTTTGTCAGATTAGCATGCAATTTTATTGACTCTGTTTTGATGTCTGCCTCCTTCAAAAGGCGTTTTAAGGAAGGTATCAACCATACCGATGGCTTCTTCTATGGATACAAACCGCGCCGGCAGGCTGATAATATTAGCATCGTTGTGTTGGCGGGCAAGCGCTGCAAGTTCCTGTGTCCAACAAAGTGCTGCACGAATCCCTTGATGTTTGTTGGCAGTAATGGCAACACCGTTGCCGCTGCCGCAAATGAGTATGCCCAAATCTGCCGCGCCGCTTTCTACGGCCTCTGCCACAGGATGCGCAAAATCGGGGTAATCAACGGATTGCTCCGAATAAGTCCCCTTGTCATCCACCTGATAGCCAAGCGATTCAAGATGAGCGATGATTTTTGTTTTGTAGAGAAATCCTGCGTGGTCTGCGCCAATGGCAATTTTTTTTACTTCCATCATTGTTTAGTCTAATGAAACCTGCACCCTTGGAAAAGCCTGATACAGGCGTTGTTTGTCCTCAGGTGAAAACCGATTGTTGCCCAATTCAATTAATTTCAATGACTTTATCTGCGACATACAAACCGGGAACGTACTTAACTCGTTGTTCATCAGGTCTATGGCAAGCAGATTGCTAAGTTTGCAAATTTCGTTGGGCAACTGTGTGAGTTTATTCCCCCACAATATTAATACCTGTAAGCGTTGCAATTTAGCTATTTCGGGGGGTAAACTTGAAATTTTATTGGAGTTGAGGTCTAAATTTTCCAGTGCCGATAATTCAAACAGTTCGGCAGGCAGTCGGCTGATTTCATTTTTCCACAGCACAAGTTCGGTGAGCTGGGAGAGTTGCCCTATTTCCTTGGGCAAAGTTGCTATTTTGTTGTAGCTCAGGCTCAGTTGGCACAATGATTTCAGGTTGCTGACCGATGCAGGCACCACGCGCAGTAAGTTGTGCGACATATCGAGGCTTTGCAACATGGGGAGCTCTGCCAATATTTCCGGAATGGTTGTAAAATAATTGTGCGAAAGGTCAAGGCTCTCCAACTGTTTCAGTTGAGAGAAGTCGGTCGGCAGGTTTTCTAACGAGTTCAGCGACAAGTCTAAATGGCGGATTTGTACTGCTTTGGCAAAACCTTGCGGAACCGCTTTCAACTGGTTGTTCTGGATATTGATGTAGGATAACTTAGGCAGGGCTGTCAAATTTCTGGGCAGTGTTTTCAGCCTGTTTTCCGACAAATCAATTTCTTCAAGAGCCAAGGCTGTTTCGGTTTGAGGCATCGTCCAGTTCATAAGCTCATTGCCACTCAGGATGAGTTTTTTCAGGGAACTGAGCGAGTAAATCTGTCGGGGAAACTGTGCATAGCGGTTATCGGACAGGTCTAACGTATGCAAATTGATGAGTAGTGATACGGTTTCGGGTAAGGTTTCCAGCATATTGCCCTGTAATTCAAGTACTTTTAGGTTGCGAAGCATCCCAATTTCCCGTGGCAGCATCATGAGGTTACTTCTTTGTATGCGGACAAATTGCAGGTTGCGCAGTTTTCCGAAATAAGCAGGCAGCGTTCGCAGGTTATAGTTTTCTATGATTAACTCTTGCAGGTTAATCATTTGGGTAATTGCTTCGGGCAATTTTTGCAGCGTGTCGGATGTGCTTTCATCCCAAAAGTCGTCTTGTAGGCGCGTCAGGTGGAGGCGAATAACCTTATGAGGCTCTTTCAGGGCAGTTTCAATAGATGTAACAGGCTTTACTTTGGCCAGTGTTGCCGAGTCGAGCAAACGGATGGTTTTAGGTTGTTGTTGTTGGGGAGGGGAGGAGGCAGGTCTATTTTGTGCCCATATAGGCATAAAACTCCCAAAAGCAATCCAGAAGATACATGCAAAGCGCAATATCGAAGAACAAGAAAAATACATGAAGAACAAGTCGTTTAGCTAATCACCCATTACTGTAACGCTATTTGCGAAATTAAATTTTAATAACGGCGCTCAAAAAGATTATTTTAACTAATTTTGCGCCAAAATTAAGAATTATGGCATCAGCATCTGATTTATCGATGGGTTCTTTCATTAGGTACAACAATGATATTTGTCAAATCATTGAGTGGCAACACCGTACACCCGGCAACCTCCGTGCTTTTTATCAGGCAACTATGCGCAACATTCGCACCGGTGGTAAGGCTGAGGCGCGTTTTCGCCCCGATGAAAGCGTTGAAATTGTTCGTGTAGAAACCCGCGAATTGCAATATCTCTACCGCGAGGGCGATAGCCTTGTATGTATGGACAATGAAACTTACGAACAGCCCTACATCAATGCTTCCTTGTTTGGCGATAGCGTGGATTTCTTGAAAGAAGGCACCATGGTAACGGTGAGCTTCGACGGCGAAACACCGGTACTTGGACAGTTGCCTCATACGGTAGTGCTGGAAATTACTTATACCGAGCCGGGTATCAAAGGCGATACAGCCACTAAAACCCTGAAACCTGCTACACTGGAAACAGGCGCTCAAATCAAAGTTCCTCTGTTCTGCGACATTGGCGAGAAAATCAAGATTGATACCCGCACCCGCGAATACATGGAACGTGTGAAAGAATAATTACGCTAAAAAATTAGGAATGCCGCAGAACAATTCTGTGGCATTTTGTTTTTACTCTACCGGCAACCCTCTGTTGTTAAAATGGCATTACCGCTCTACTCCCAAGCACCTGATTTTACACTGCCTTCAACCTCGGGCAGCAATTTCCGACTCTCACGAGATATGGCAGGCAAGCCTTGCATCATTTACTTCTACCCCAAAGATTTCACTAGTGTATGCACGGCAGAGGCTTGCAGTTTCCGCGACCATTTCGAGGCCTTTCGCAACCTTGATATAGCCGTCATTGGCATCAGCCGCGACAGTATTGCTACTCATCTCCGTTTTATCAAACAATACCAGTTGCCCTTTGAGCTGCTTTCCGATGAAGACGGAAAAGTAACCAAGTTGTATCATGCTGCCATTCCTCTGATAGGTATGCCCAAGCGCATCACATATTTGTTAGATGCCGCCCATAAGATAGTAGCAGTACACGAGGCGTTGTTTGAAGGCAGCGAGCATGTGCGCACCATGCTGCAAGCACTGAATGCCCGACAATAATCCTCGCAAATTGGAGATGACCTCGTTTTGGCAGTCAGTTGTTGAATATTTTTACAATAGCCCTATCGAGCTATTGGGTGCTGTACTCACCGTTATATGTGTGTGGCTGAATACGCGCCAAAATATATGGGGGTGGCCAATCGGTATTTTAAGCATCATCTGCTACATCTGGGTTTTTTACGAAGTCTATCTTTTAGGCGATTTTCTTCTGAATATTTACTTCCTTTTGTTGAGTATTTACGGGTGGTATAATTGGCTGTACGGCAAGGGGAAAGAGGAAAAATTGCCGGTTACTGCACTGCCTTTACAACAATTGGTAACTTATATCATTGTTGGTTCGGTTGCAGCATTTATATTTGGAGAAATTTTGGCAAGATACACGCCCGCTTCCCTGCCGTACTGGGATGCAACCACCACCTCATTCAGTGTGTTGGCGCAGTGGCTGTTGGCCAGAAAAAAAATTGAAAATTGGATTTTTTGGATTTTTGTCAATGTATTATACATAGGTATTTACTTTGCAAAAGACTTGTTTGCTACCAGCTTAGTGTACGCTATTTTGTTGGCATTGGCAGTAAAAGGATATCAACATTGGAAATTAGAACTCAATCATTAACAACACACCCAAGTTTCTCATGCAACAGTTATCTCATGTTTCAGAAGGATTGGCCGCTTTAGGCCTGAAACCAAGCAAGATTTTCTACAACCTGCCTGTTGGCGAGTTGATTGAACTCGCGCTTGCCAGAGGCGAAGGGCAGCTAACCGACGACGGCGCATTGATGTACGATACCGGTAAGTTTACAGGCCGTGCACCCAAAGACCGGTTCATCGTGAAAGATGCCATTACTGCCGATAAAGTATGGTGGGGCGATGTAAATCTTCCGTTTGATGCAGATAAGTTCGATGCCTTGTTGGCAAAAATGATTCAATGGGCGGAGGGTAAAGAACTGTTTGTACGAGATGCTTTTGCAGGTGCCGATGAAAAATACCGCCTTCGCATTCGCGTGATTGGGCAGCAGGCTTCGCACAACCTGTTTTGCCATAATATGTTCATCCGCCCTTCACGGGAAGAACTGCAAGGCTTTGCTCCCGATTTTACCGTGTTGGCCTTGCCTGAGTTTCAGGCAGACCCTGCTGTATTCGGTACGCGCAACCCCAACTTTGTTATCGTTAATTTCACTAAACGAATGGTCATCATTGGTGGCACGGGTTATACCGGTGAAACCAAAAAAAGCATTTTCAGTATCCTGAATTTCCTGTTGCCTGTTAATCATGGGGTTTTGCCGATGCACTGCGGCGCGAACATGGGCAAAGACGGCGATGTAGCGGTCTTCTTCGGTCTTTCAGGTACGGGTAAAACAACGCTTTCTGCCGACCCGAACCGCTACCTGATTGGCGACGATGAGCACGGCTGGTCTGATAACGGAATTTTCAACTTTGAGGGCGGTTGCTACGCCAAAGTAATCAACCTGAGCAAAGAAAACGAGCCCGATATTTGGAATGCTATCCGCTTTGGTTCTTTGCTGGAAAATACGCGTTTCATCGAAGGGACACGTACCGTAGATTTCTCCAATACCAGCGTTACGGAAAATACACGCGTTTCATATCCTATTTACTTTATTCACAACGCCTTAGAGCACTCAATTGGCGGCGCACCGCGTCATATTTTCTTCCTGACCTGCGATGCCTATGGCGTATTACCACCAATTTCTCGCTTGAACAAAGCGCAGGCCATGTACCACTTTGTTTCGGGTTATACAGCCAAAGTAGCGGGTACAGAGTTAGGCGTAACTGAACCTACGGCTGTATTTTCTACTTGCTTCGGTGCACCTTTCATGCCTTTGCACCCTACGCAGTATGCAGAACTGCTCGGCAAAAAATTAGAAGAAAACGAAACAACGGTATGGTTGGTTAATACAGGTTGGACAGGCGGCCCTTATGGAGTGGGTTCGCGTATGAAATTGCCTTATACACGTGCGATGATTACCGCAGCAATGGACGGCAGCCTTGCCAAAATGCCTATGCAGTCGCATAATGTATTTGGTGTGGAAGTTCCTGCCATGTGCCCGGGCGTGCCTGACCACTTGCTGAATCCACGCAATACATGGGCTGATAAAGATGCTTACGATGCTAAAGCACAGCAATTGGCGCAGATGTTCGTGCATAACTTTGAGAAGTTCAGCGAGCTCGCCAATGAAGAAATTCTGGCAGGTGCTCCCAAAGTTGCTGTCAGCTAGTATTCGGTAAGCAACCTTCCGAATAGCATAAGGTATGGAATTCGACAGATTCTATACAAAAGCGCAAGAGATTTGCGAAAAGTGCTTTATTAAAATTGCTGAAATACAGGTATTTAAACCTGACAGGTTTCTAAGACCTGTCAGGTTTATTTATAACAATCTGTCAATTTTATATTTTCGGCAAATTGTATGTCTGACATATCAGCCTTCGGGAAAAAAATTTCAGGTCTATAAACAACAAAGGCTGCCCATCGTTTGGACAGCCTTTGCCATATGGTCAGGATTTACTGCTATTAACCTGCCTGTTGTTCCGTAACAGGTTTCACAATGGTCAATTTCAGTTCATCTTTACCTGCTTCGTGGTCAGCTTGGATGATGTCGCCCTCGGCTATTTCACCCTTCAGCAGTTCCTCGGCGATAGGGTCTTCGAGGTACTTCTGGATAGCCCGATTCAGCGGACGAGCGCCGTATTGCGGGTCATAGCCTTTTTCAGACAGGAAGTCCTTGGCTGCATCCGTAAGCTCGATTTTATACCCCAAGTTGGTGATGCGGTGAAACAGTTTACCCAGCGACAAATCGATAATCTTGTGAATGTGTTCGCGCTCCAATGAGTTGAATACAATCACATCGTCAAGACGGTTGAGGAATTCGGGAGAGAATACCTTCTTCAACGCATTCTGAATTGTGCTTCTCATCAAAGCATCTTGATTTTCGGTTTTGGCTTTGGTCGCAAACCCGATACCTGTGCCAAAATCTTTCAAGTCGCGAACGCCGATGTTCGAGGTCATGATGATGATTGTATTGCGAAAATCTACCCGACGACCCAAACCATCGGTCAAAATACCGTCATCCAGCACTTGGAGCAAGATGTTGAAAACGTCCGGGTGGGCTTTTTCAATCTCATCGAGCAGTACAACGCTGTAAGGCTTGCGACGGATTTTTTCGGTCAATTGGCCGCCTTCTTCATAACCCACATATCCCGGAGGCGCTCCAACCAGTCGCGACACAGAGAATTTTTCCATGTATTCGCTCATGTCTATGCGCACAAGGGCATCTTCGCGGTCAAACAGGTAAGTAGCCAAAACTTTTGCCAATTCTGTTTTACCCACACCCGTAGGGCCTAAGAAGATGAAAGAACCAATTGGTTTTTTAGGGTCTTTCAGGCCGACGCGTGTGCGCTGAATGGCTTTGGTGAGTTTGATAATGGCCTCGTCCTGTCCAATGACTTTACCAATCAGGTCGTCCTTCATGGTGAGGAGTTTCTGGCTTTCGCTTTGTGCTACGCGGTTTACGGGAATGCCCGTCATCATGGCGATAACTTCCGCTACGTTTTCCTCAGTTACCGGATAAATCTGCTTGCGTGTTTCGCTTTCCCAGCGGTTTTTGGCCATTTCCAACTGCTCCATTAAGCGTTTTTCACGGTCGCGGAGCTGTGCGGCTTCTTCGTATTTCTGGCTTTTGACAACCTGATTTTTCTGCTTTTTAATCTGCTCGATTTGTTCCTCGAGTTTGATAATGTCATCAGGTACGTGGATGTTATTGATGTGCACCCTTGCGCCTGCTTCATCCAATACGTCGATGGCTTTATCGGGCAGGAATTTATCGCTAATATAGCGGTCAGACAACTTCACACATGCTTCAATTGCCTCGGGCTCATAGCGCACGTGGTGGTGGTCTTCATATTTGTTCTTGATGTTGTGCAGAATTTCAATGGTTTCTTCCGGTGAAGTAGCTTCTACCATTACCATTTGGAAACGGCGTGCCAATGCCCCGTCTTTTTCGATGTATTGGCGGTATTCGTCCAGCGTAGTGGCACCAATGCATTGGATGTCGCCGCGGGCAAGTGCCGGCTTGAACATGTTGGAGGCATCAAGCGAACCGGAAGCACCGCCTGCTCCTACAATGGTGTGGATTTCGTCGATGAACAGGATGATTTCCGGAGCTTTTTCCAGTTCATTCATTACGGCTTTCATGCGTTCCTCGAACTGTCCGCGATATTTGGTACCTGCTACCAATGAGGCAAGGTCTAAGGTAACTACACGCTTGCCGAAAAGTACGCGTGATACTTTTTTCTCTACAATGCGAAGCGCCAAACCTTCTGCAATGGCTGTTTTACCAACGCCCGGCTCACCTATCAGGATGGGGTTGTTTTTCTTGCGGCGGCTGAGAATCTGTGCCACGCGCTCGATTTCTTTTTCCCTGCCGATGATGGGGTCGAGCTTGCCTTCTTCTGCCATTTTGGTAAGGTCGCGCCCGAAGTTGTCCAGCACGGGGGTGCGTGATTTTTCACCCGGTTTGCTTTCGCTGCCTCTTCCGCCTGCGCTGCTACCCGAACCAAACATGCGTCCGCTGTCATCATCAGGGTCGTCTGTATCGGGCAATTCTGCTGTCGGATTTTGCAGGTGATACTCTAGCAGTTGCCTTACCACATCATGATTCACATTGAAGCGGGCTAATAACTGGGTGGCAACGCTGGTATCATCGCGCAGGATAGCGAGCAGCAGATGCTCGGTGCCTACAATATCGCTTTTGAAGTTTTTTGCTTCCACAACTGTTAGTTTAAGCACTTTTTCAGCCTGACGTGTCAGAGGAATGTTGGCTAAGTTGCGCACGTTAAAGTTTACCGACTTGCGGGTTGCATGTTCAATTGCTTCGCGCAGTTCGTTGAAAGGTACGTTTAGTTTTTTAAGCAGCATAACCCCCATGCTACCTCCCTCTCTGATAAGCCCGAGTGTTAAATGCTCGGTACCGATATAATCATGTCCGAGCCGCAGGGCCTCCTCACGGCTGAGAGAGATTACGTCTTTGACGACTTTTGAAAACTTTGCTTCCATTTAATTCCCCTTTTGGCTTTTTGTAAAGATAGCATTTAAATTTTAAAACCCAAATTTGAAGACCTTTGTTTTACCGCTGCTCAAAGCGGCTTTTTTGCAAATAAAAGATGCTTTGCGGGCCTTCACAAAACAGGAGGTCTAATACTGAAAGATTGTAAACAAAACTTTGACCAAACAATTGGACATAGCCTGCCTTGTCAGTATTATCGGTCGGAATACAGGAAATGCGCCCGCGCATATCGCTGCAACCGTTGCCATAGTCAGCTACATAAGCAGTAGTGGCTGAAATATTGACAGGTAATTTTAAGAAATCAAGACAAAGTGTCAGTAGTTTTAAATTAAACGGTACTAAATATTCCTCGCCTGTGTAAATGATGCGGCGGAAATCCTCTGCATAGTGCTCAAAATAGGGTGCTTTGCCGTAAGCAGAGTAGATAGTGCGCCAGTGAATGTCTTGCCAGCGCTCGCGGTAGTCTATGCGTATTTCAGCGTATGTTTGCTGAGGGGCAGGCTTAACTACGGGGATGCTCAGGCGTTGCACCTGATTGGCTCCCAGCAGGTAGCAGCGATTTCTGCAAGTTTGCTTTTCATAACGGCTTTGCACTTCCACCAAAATATTCTTTTTGTTTGTCAAATAAGCAAAAAAATTGATACTTGGTAAATAGTGTAGGTCAATTATTGCATCGGGCTGCATGTGCGTTGTATTTTTGCCCGAAAGGTAAGAGAAGCAATCTATGTTTACAAGCCAGACCGAAGTGCGCGTGCGCTATGCCCATACCGACCAGATGGGCTATGTTTATTACGGCAACTATGCCGCTTTTTTTGAAATTGCTCGCGTGGAGTCGCTTCGCAGTATTGGTTTGAGTTATAAGGAATTGGAAGCCGCCGGCATTATGATGCCTGTGTATGAAAATTATTCGCGCTATATCGCACCGGCAGGTTTTGATGAATTGCTGACTATCAAAGTTTTTATCAAAGAGTTGCCTTCGGTAAAAATTACTTTCCACTACGAAATTTATAATGAAGCGGCGCAATTGATTCACACCGGACACACGGTGCTCGTATTTATCAACCGCGAAAGCCGCCGCCCGTGCCGCGCACCTCGGGAGCTTGTGGAAGCGTTGAAACCCTACTTTAGTGCCTGATTTTCAGGGATGATGATGTAAGTCATCGTTTATTGGGCGGCTTCTTTGTAAATTAGTTGTATAAAATCACCATTTATACAGCTGTTTTATGGAAACACTCCTGCAAATTACCCCTGTATTGACCGAGATTTTGAATTGTGCCATTAAAGCGCCTTCCGGTCATAATACGCAACCTTGGCGCTTTGTGGTACACAATGAAAAGTCAATAACAATCCATCCTGATTTTACGCGGGCACTGCCTGTGGTAGATGCAGACCATCATGAGCTATACATCAGTTTGGGTTGTGCTTTGGAGAACTTGCTGATTGCTGCGCATCACTACGGCTATTATGCAGATGTTTCTTGCGAAAAAGATGCTTTGCAACAAACGTTCATCAGGGTGGATTTGCTGGAGTCGGATGCAGTTCCGCAAGACCCGTTGTTTGCCTACATCCCGCTGCGGCAGTCCACCAGAAATGAGTACGAGGACATGCAAATCCCCTCACGCGATTTGGCACAGTTGCAAAACTGTTTTCATTTTTCAGATGTAGGCTTGCACATGTTTACTTCGCCAAATGCGATGGCAGAGGTCGTCCCTTTTGTGATGGAAGGAATCAAGCGGCAGTTTGAGAATCCGCAGTTTATAGATGAGCTTGTCAGTTGGTTTCGTTTTTCGGAAAGCGAAGCAGAGGAATGCAAAGACGGTTTGCAAATGGATGTGATGGGCTTGCCGAACATGGGTAAATGGATTGGCAAAGTGGTGATGAAAAACTTTGTGTCGGCAGAAAGTGAAAGCCGGCGATGGAAGGAATTGCTGCACCGTTCGGCAGGTTTGGCTTTGTTTACGGCACAAGAAAACACAGCGGAAAATTGGATACGCGTCGGCAGGGCATTTCAGCGTTTCGCGCTGACTGCCACTAAGTTGCGCATCAGCTATGCGCATGTAAATATGCCTTGCGAAGAGGCCGATGTTCGCGATGCTTTGCGTGCACATTTTCGGCTCGAGGGCATTCCCATGCTGCTGATTCGCATTGGTTATTCAGAGCGGATGTCCTACTCGCTGCGCCGCCCCTTAGAGGATGTGGTAGATGTCGTATTGCCCGATGAATAGGTTAATTTATTGGATTGCAGTTGTATTGTTGCTGGTCAATGGCATAGGAGCACTATTGGGCGGATTTCAATTGATAACCGACCCAAGTGGTGCCACTCTGCAAATGCCTTTGAGTTTTTTGCAGCACAGCCCGTTTGATAATTATCTGATTCCCGGTATTATTTTATTTACTGCCAATGGGTTGCTTAGTATGACAATTGTAGTTTTAATCTTCATGAAATTGCCACAGGCAGGCAAGTGGGTGGCCGCACAGGGAATAATTTTATCGGGATGGATTATTGTACAAATGCTGATGCTGCAAATTTTTTACCCGCCATTGCATCTGACTTTTTTACTGATAGGGCTGATGCTTTTATTGCTGGGTATTTTGATGTCAAAAGCAATTGCAAAATGACGGAAGTCATCTTTTAAATGCATTTTAAATGTTACCTTCATGGCATACTAAAATACCATTCATATGCTTGAACAACATCCCGATGAACTTTTACTGTTTTATAACAGCAAGTTTGTCAATGACCGAAAAATGTATGCACATGCGGAGAGTAATTTCAAACACGTGCGTGCCTTTGACGTAGCCCGACAGCCGATTAAGGGCACGTTGCTGGAAGAAATTGCCATGCGTTTAGATTTACCGCTGTCGGAGTTGCTGCGCGAAAGCGACGGAACTATTCCTAATTTGGGCAATGACAGCGACTACATTAAAATCATACAGCACAACCCCGATATGTTGCGTACGCCAATTGCCATCAGCGATACCAAAGCAATTATCGTAGAATCGCCGGGAGATTTTTCCAAAGTTTAGAAGTAAAAAAACCGACAGGTTGCAAAGACTTGTCGGTTTTTTTATTATTGTTAAGCAGGTGAGCGGATTAATGCGTTCTTTTTTACCGCAGAGTGCGCAAAGGTTTAACCGCATTGTACACAAAGAAAAGACTCATCATAAAAACACTCAGTGCTCTTCGCGTAATACTCAGCGGGCTTTGCGGTAAATTTGAAAGGCCGTTTTAAATTGCTCACTTGAGTAATTGAATACTTTAAAGGGAACTTGTCAAAATCCGCTCACAGGGTCTAACGACCGCTGTTAGGGATTCGGAAAGAGCCTGTGAGCCGTCGCAGATGCTAACAGCGCTTTACATGAAAACAACGTTCTAATTTGCTCAATTATGCTGCTTAGTTAAAAATCAACTTGTAGATATCATTGCCAAAAGCAAATACCATCAACCCCAGCAACAGTATCATACCTACTTTCTGTGCACCTTCCAAAAACGCCTGCGAAGGGGCACGGCCAGATACAATTTCATAGGTCAAAAATACTGCATGACCGCCGTCTAATGCCGGAATAGGCAACAGGTTCATAAAAGCCAGCACCATTGAGAGCAGCCCCACCAGCGACCAGAAGCGCACCCAGTCCCAAGTGCCGCCGAATACTTTTGCGATACCTATGGGGCCACTGAGCGATTTAGTTACGGACATTTCGCCGCGGAACATTTTGCCGAAGGCTTTTAACTGTACAAAAACCACGTCAAAGGCATTCACTGTGCCGCGAACCACCGATTCGCCGAGGCTGTATTGCCGCACGGCTGTTTGCAACAGAAATTCGGGGCGGAATCCGAGCGTGCCCTCAGGTGTTATTTTTACCTGCTTGGTAATTTGCTCGCCTTGGCGCTCAATGGTCAGGGTAACATCAGTTCCTTTGTTGTTTTCCAAAAAGGTTTTCAGATGCTGAAAATAAGCTACCGGAGTTCCGTTGGCGGCTATGATTTTATCGCCGGGCAACAAACCTGCTTTACCTGCCGGCATATCGGGCTGTACCTCGGCTATGACAAACGGATAAAGAGGCTCAATAAACGACATGTTTTGTTTATCGCCGAGTTTATCCATCAGATTGGCAGGAATGGGTATCATCATTTCTTTGCCGTCTCGCAGGATGGTATAGTAGCTGCCCTGTTCAAGGAAGAAACTTGGGTTACGTGCATCTTCGTAGCGTTCCAGCGGTTTGCCGTTGATGGCAATCAGTTTGTCGCCTTCTTTCAGCCCCATTTCTTCGGCCAGTTTACTCACATGAATGCCATGCTTGTTTACTTCGCTGACAGGTAAATAAGTTTCGCCAAGAAAATAGGCAAGCCCGACAAACACTACAATCCCCGTGAGTACGTTTACCGTAATGCCGCCAAGCATTACAATCAGTCGTTGGTAGGCAGGTTTGGCGCGGTATTCCCACGGCTGCGGCGTAGAACTCAGGTTAGCAGTATCCAGGGACTCATCCACCATTCCTGAAATTTTTACAAATCCGCCGAGCGGCAGTGCGCCTACCATATATTCGGTTTCACCTTTTTTAAAGCCAAAAAGTTTAGGCGGGAATCCAATGGAAAACTTTTCCACTCGCATACCAAACCATTTGGCCGGTAACATATGCCCCAATTCGTGCAAACCTACCATAATGGTAATTGCCAGAATTAACTGGGCGGTCATAATCAATCCTTCCATGCTTAAAATTTAAACAGTTAGTACAGCAATCGCTGTATTTGGTCATCACATGAATAAACGCACTGAACAGCGATAAAGTTCTTAATAATCTTTCAACTCTGTTTCGGGCAATTGTGCCAGTGCTTGGGCGAGTTGCTCATCGTTGGGTGCTACTCCATGCCACTTGTGGGAGTGCATCATAAAGTCCACGCCATAGCCCATTTCGGTGCGCATCAAAATAAGGACGGGTTTGCCCTTGCCCGTGAGCGTTTTGGCATGTTGCAGTGCGGCAATTACTTGCTCCAAGTCATTACCATTGGCACACTCGGTTACTTCCCATCCAAAGGCGCGATATTTAGCCCCCAAGTCCATTAAGTCCATCACCTTGCTGACAGGGCCGTCAATTTGCTGGCCGTTTAGGTCAACGGTGGCAATTAAATTATCCACCTTGTGATGAGCGGCGTACATGGCAGCTTCCCAAATTTGCCCCTCCTGTTGTTCACCGTCTCCCATGAGTACATAAACCAAGTGCGGGTCGTTGTTCAGCTTTTTGGTTTGCGCAGCGCCTATGGCCACAGAAAGTCCCTGACCTAACGAGCCGGAAGCTACACGCACCCCGGGCAGCCCTTCTTCCGTTGCCGGATGGCCTTGCAGTCGGGAATTGATTTTGCGGAAAGTCGCCAATTCTTCGGTACTGAAATAGCCAAAACGTGCCAATGTGCTGTACCATACAGGCGAAATATGACCATTAGAAAGGAAAAACAAGTCTTCGCCAATGGCATCGGGTTGGAAGCGCGGGTTATGCTTCATGACAGAGCCGTAGAGAGCTACAAAATATTCCGTACAACCCAGCGAACCGCCCGGATGGCCTGATTGAACAGCATGTACCATGCGCAAAATGTCGCGCCTGATTTGTGTGGCAAGCGTTTTTAGTTTTTGTATGTCGCTCATTTTGAGGGTGTTATGATAAAATATCCCAATCGTGGGAAATAAGTTTTACAACGGGCTGCAAGTTAGTAAAAGTAGGTGGAATGGCAGCTATGCCGCAGTGAGTTGCATAAGTTTCCACACTGTTCCGAGTGCTAATGCAACCGAGTAGCCAATGGTTGCAAGCGTAAAACCAATCAGCGAAGTTGTCAGTGCATAAACAGCCGTCCGAAACCAGTTTCTATTGCTGAGGTGTTTGTATATCACCGCAATGCTTACCACATATCCCGTTATGTAAACAATGAACATAGGCTCGAGCAGTTCCGGCATAACAATTAGCAAAGGATAGGCAATGACCAGCATAAAGTTCCACAGCCCCGACACGTAGGTATGAATCACCATGTGTTCGCCAAAAAAGAGTTGTTTTTTGGGATAGGGAACCCACGACACCCATCCCAATATCGGAATAAAAAGCAGGTATGAAAAACTGAAAGTATCGTTGAGCAGTTGAATCAATATTTTATTGTATTGTTCGGGAGGAACTATTTTTTGAAAATCGGTATTACCCGTTTCTTTTTCGGCGCGTCCTTCTTTTAGCCCTTGCTCAAAGCCTTGCTGTAAGTTGTCCGCCATGCTCTTGTTCAATATCTGTGTGTTGAGCAAGATAAAAGTGGACAGCGTAATGCTGATAGCCAGAAACTTAAACGGATTGGTCAGACGGCTGCGGTCTTCAAACAAATAGCTGTGCACGGCCTTGTGTGGTCGTATCAGCAAGCTATAAAAGGTATAGACCAAACCTTTTTCAAGGTCAAAAGCAATCAGAACATCCTTCCACAATTTAGCCATGCTCAGGCGCGGCAGTGGTTGGGGGGCTTGGTTGTTGGGAGCAGCATCTTCCATCTGATTCTGTGCTGGTGGAATGGCGGCGAGGTTTCGCAAAGTCAATAATCAAATCTGCACAGATTAAACGCATTTCCGGTAGGTATTGTTCCGGTAAAATTTCGTTCTACATGTACATAGTTGGGTGGTTTTGAACGGGAGTTATACACAATAGCATCCAAAATGCGAAAAAACTATTAAATTAGCATCATGCAAATTACGCTTGACCCGGAGACACGGGATTACCTGCGGAAGCTACGCAAGAAAGAGCGAGACAAGAAGCGCTATATCAAGATTTCTGTTATTCTTGCTTTGGATGCAGGTCATTCTGCGCAGGAAGTGGCGGCTATTCTTGGATTAGATGACGCAACGATTTATCGCTATGCTGCCGTGTATCAGAATGTGGGCATCGAAGATTATTTGAAGCAAAATTGGGTGCCTTATGTGGGCAAACTGACCGAAGAGCAACGAGAAGCAATTCGTACAGAGGTTTCTTCCCGTCTTTATATCTCAGCCAGAGCCGTAGCGGCATGGATTGAGTGCACGTTTGGTATTCATTACCACGAAAAACATGTAGTCAAGCTATTGCACAGCTTAGGTTTCCGCTACAAGAAAACGCAGGTTGTGCCCGGTAAGGCTGATGCACAAGCTCAAGAGGCGCACATAGCGGCTTTTGAGCAACTTATGGCTGAAAAAAATGAGAATACAGTCGTATTTTTCAACGACGGCGCGTGCAACGGCGCGTGCAACGGCGCGCATCCGCAGTTCAATACCAATCCTGAGTATGGCTGGATATTGCAGGGCGAAGCCTTTGAAGTACCCAGTCAGACAGGTTGCCAACGACTCAATATTACAGGTGCAGTCAATGCCCAATCTACCGTAGCCTTGTGGGAAAAAATTGAGGCGATTTATCCGGGTAAGCGGATGATTCATATTTGTGATAACGCAGCCTATTACCGCAGTAAGTTAATCAAGGAGTGGCTCAGGGCTCACCCGCATGTAAAGGTGATGTATTTACCGCGTTGCACGCGCCCTTATTCACCAAATCTTAACCCGATAGAGAGGGTTTGGAAACTACTCAAAAAGGAAAAAATCAATTCAATTTGGTATGAGTGTTTTGAAGATTTCAAGCAGGGTATAATGGACTTTTTCAATCATTCCTACCTGTGGGCGATGGAGCTGAAATCGCTGGTAACGCTACGTTTCAGAATAATAGGCTATTGATTTTAGTTTAATCGCAAAGCTCTTGCGCTTGTGTATAGTAGCACTACTGTTTCCACACGCACAAAAGCCCATAGAAATCACAAAAGTTCAATTTCGCACGTCTGCCCGCCTTGCCACAAATGCAATGTTGCAGGCTGGCATTTTCGTTCTACTGCATTGTTTGTTCAAATACTTCATTTTTGCAGTCGCCCAATGCAAAAAGTATTTTCTTTTGCATTTCTGCTTTTAGTTTTTCAATCATCTTTTCGTATGA